>JBAWVE010000308.1:0-1541 GCA_037147435.1 Parachlamydiaceae bacterium | reverse complement strand
AGATTTTTGATTACTTTGTGCTACCCATTTTCGTTCTATTTTGAACCATGCCGAATTAAAAGCTAATCTTGGGAATGCATATAATGGCGCGTACCTGTTCCAACGGGAGCCTTAAGAGACAAACGTTGTGCAATTGAGGCCACATATTCCAGGCCTATGTTGCTTTCGAAGCAGCTGCTCAACACGAGGGCAATCCCTCTTTTCTTTGCCCAGGAATGGATAGGAAGGCAGCCAAGCATTCCGCCTTGGATTGTAGGTTTATAGACCACAGCTTTCAATAGCGGCAGGCCTTCAAGATCTTCCAAGGACAGATCTTGCGGAAAAGACTCATCGATTGCAAGTGGGTGTTCAAAGCCATGCAATTCCTTCGGATTTTTAAATGGCTCTTCGACATAATCAAAGGTGTTTTTAGGAAATTGCGAAAAGAATCGTAATGAATCTTCCGTTTCCCAAGCACGGTTAACATCGATTCGCAAATAAAATTTATCCTTCAACAACTGGATCACTTGGGCGGCTTCTTCAAAGGATAACTGACTGACTTTGAGCTTTGCCGAAGTGTAACCTTCCGACAACCTGAGTGTGGCGTGCTCCATGATTTTTTCAGGGGATCCCATGAGAAGGGCGCTGACTGCCACTTGGTAAGGGGGAAGTGGCGCCAAAATAGAGAGAAGGGCGGACTCCACTCCAAATGTCACCGAGGGGTAAAGATCAAGCCGCTCCAGTTCTTTGAGGCATGTATCTGCTGTCCACTCAACGGCAAGGATCGCTTGAGTTTTTTCTTGCAGTTGACGGATCGATTGAGCCAATGTCTCACGGCTCCATTGTGGAAGCGGCGCAACCTCCCCTTTGCTTTCATTTCCCTCTTCATCGATCATATGCACGATAATACCGAAACGCACCTGACCTGTTGTCATTGGAATCTGATAGGGATGGTGTGTCAGTGTATGGATTTTCATCAACGAATCCGTTTGGCAAACGGCGCCAAATCGACTGTTGCAATCTCTTTAGCATCCAGCCAGTAATATTCCATTTCAGCTTGATGATTTTGCGATGGAGAGAGGCCGCTAACGGAATAAACCAACCCTATCTGGTGGAGGATATAAGGTGTGCCATTTCCATCCACTGCATCAGTATTGGCAGTAAAATTATCCACTAAGAGCATCGAATCAAAGGTCATTCCAACTTCTTCGATGAATTCTCTCCGAAGAGCTTCTTCTATTGTCTCTCCAGCTTCAATCCCTCCACCGGGTAGGTCAAATTTTCCACTATGGGGACCTCTTTCCTGTTTGACAAACAAAATTTGGTCATTTTGCCGGGCGATTCCATAAACTCCCGTCCGTGAAGCAATTCTCATGTTTTCTGGAGTGGAGCTACGATGAGGGATGATAAACGATGACAAAGTTACTCCAAAATGACTATGATTTAAATAAAGGTAAGACAACAATGTTGAAAAAAGCTGCCGGCCTATGTCTTATTCTTTTTTGCCCTTTTTTCGGCATGGTTCAAAATGGAACTAAAATGGGTAGCACAAAGTAATCAAA
>JBAWVE010000307.1:0-1571 GCA_037147435.1 Parachlamydiaceae bacterium | reverse complement strand
GGTATTGCCAATAGACACTTTGACTTTTAAGGGTGAATCAACTGTCCTATTTTCAAGAATGATAGGAATATCCTTTTCAGGGATCACAAATTGCACATTGATTGGATTGAGTTGAGTAATAGTGACCATAGAGCCAACACTCGAAGTTGCTGAGGAGCTAGTAGCAGTTGTGACCACATTACTTGCTTGCACCAGTGAGCCGGGAAAAACATTAATGATTCCTGCTCTTCCATTAATTGGCGAGCGAATAGAGTCAAAAGATAGCAGTACCTCAGCAGAGCGTGCAGCGGCTTGCGCAGACTTGGCATTAGCAAGGGAAGTCTCTAAGCCGGCCTTTGATATGAAGTTTTTTTCTACCAATTCCTTGGCGCGTAAATACTGTTTCTGAGCATCGTCAGCCAAAGCCTTGAGTTTTTCATAATTGGCTTTGTCATTGCGATCATCTAGTGTGAAAAGAAGCTGCCCTTCTTTAACTTCCTCACCATCCTTAATATGAATTTTACTAACAGTGTTTGTCACCATCGGCCGGATGTCTACAATGCTATTAGAAACAGTCGTTCCGGTAGCTTCAATAATGAGAGGGATATCTTTTTTCTCTACAACTACACTAGTAATGACTTGAGGGCCCCCAGTTTTTTTCCCTGCAGGGAAAAAATAATCGTAGGCTTTCGATCCTGCATATAAAACGATTAAGACAAGAAGAATGCGCCATCTATAGCGAACCACAAAGGTTTTTGCTTTAGCGTAATCCATTTGCTTTATTTGATGAATGAAGCCATCAAGCTGCGGAGAATATTTTTTCCACAGCGCACAAAGACCAGTTTTACCCGCATCTTTTAGTTGCCCAAGTTTGATAACTAATTTATCGATAGAAGATTCGATTTTTGACACAGTCTCGTTTTTCTAGGTTTTATTTGGTTTAAATGCGGTTTTAGGGCTTTTTGACCTTGCCCATTCTCTCATAAGACCGCCAAAATGGTGCTTTGGGGGCTATAGGCCTTAGCTCAGGAACTCCTCAACCCCTTTATTGGCTAACTCATCAGCTAGCTCATTGCCCGGATGGCCATTATGACCTTTGACCCAGTGCCAAGAGATATCGTGATCTGGAAGTAGGGCATCTAATTCTTGCCATAAATCCGCGTTTTTAACGGGATCCTTGCTGGCTGTTCTCCAGCCACGCTTTTTCCAGCCATCCAGCCATTCTGTTACCCCTTTTTGGACGTATTGAGAGTCAGTCCAAAGCTCAACACTGCTGCGTTGCTTGAGGGCCCGCAGGGCAAAAATCACTGCACTGATTTCCATACGATTATTGGTGGTGAGTTTCTCTCCGCCATGAATATGCTTTTCATGCCCGCCAGAGCGTAGAACAGCTCCCCATCCACCAGGACCAGGATTGCCTTTACATGCACCGTCGGTATAAATAACGATATGAGGAGGGAGCGGCGTTTTTTTCGTGTGTGGCATTGCTCTAATTTACTGTGTCTTCCATTTTTTTGAGTTGATTGCGTTCTGCCGCTGGGGTGAGTTGTTGTATTGCAGGAATGCGCGCTGGTGCCACTTGTCCTATAAGG
>JBAWVE010000306.1:0-1764 GCA_037147435.1 Parachlamydiaceae bacterium | reverse complement strand
CCTATTCGTTGGAGCATTGGATATCTCCAAAGTTCCCACGCTGCGTGACCGCCTGATGTTTCGCTTAAGCGCGCTGTTCGGCGTTTGGTCGGAAGGCGATCACCGCGATTGGACCGCCATACGCGCCTGGGCTGAAAGCCTGCCCTCAAAGTTATTTTAGTGAAACAAAAAAAGAAGAAGGCCGTCACCCTGGATGCTGTCCATACTTGCTAAATAGTGGCCGAAGCCGCCAACAATCTACCAATGTTGAAGAGGGACTTTCTCATCACATTCATGGCAGGTTACACTGAACATCCGGCTGCGAGCTGGCAGGCTGAACAGGTGGTCGTTCCGAAATTGGTAATATTTGAAAGAGACAAACAATCGTAGGAAATCGGTTGTTACAAAGTCTACGCGAGCAGATCTGCCAACTTCAAACCACGCGATAAATGTGAGCCAGCAAAGGCAATCAGACGGCTGACATTGAGCGCAGACTGCTCGCGCTTATAACCTCGCATAGAGCGGTAACGCTCCTTTATCCACCAACCGATGCTTCGTTCACAGTGGTTGTTAGTGCCGTCTATCATCCTGTATCCATATTCATCTTTCCACGTTCGATAAAATGTTAGCCGCGGCCAGAGATTCCAACGATCCATAAACAAGTTTCGCATGCGGTAAGCGACATCATGTTTCTTCCCTTTTCCTGGTTTCCGGGCTTTGGCATAGCGCAAATACATTTCTTCAAGCAAGGGTTGTTCATCAGGAATGCGAGAGTGGATCATCTCTCTTAGCCTGGTCAAATCACTGATAGCTTGTTCCTTCGTAATGCCGATAGTTTCTAAAGAATGATCTTGATTTGCGGCAATCAAGGCAGTCAGTTCGTCATCCAGGGCATCGGTGTTCCGACCAACATGGCTTTTGCAGACTTGATGAGATCGCCCTGTCTCATCGCTCACTTTCTTGAACCCGTCAGCATCATCTGTTACCAAAACATCTGCGTCCACGGCATCTAAAATCGGCTCGAGCCAGGCTTTCAATTGCTCTGCATCTTCACCGGGCAAGATATCAATACTTAACACCATCCCGTTGACTGCATCCACGCTGATCCCGATCGGAACCCATTTCCCGTTACAGCGGATACTGGTAACATCTGCCCCGACTGCCTTGGTTTGGTAACCAGCCAATAGGTTCTTTTGTTTCATGCCAGGTACCTTCTCTGCCGCAAATTGAACTGCACGATAGACGCTTGTTTTACCTATACCAATTCCAAGGCTGCCCAAAACTAGCTCAACTGCCCCGTAACTCAATCCTAAAATGTACAACATGACTGCCATCCCTGACACGCGCATCGATATTTGCTGGTTGTTGACGCCTTCTGGATATACTCGGAATGTGCAGCCGCACTTTATACAGTCATATCGCCATGCCAAAACTTCTTCGTACTCTGTATCCAAAATCTTCTTTTGCACGATTTGTCGTGGATAAAATGTCATTCCTGGGCAGCCAGGGCGTGAACATCTTTTTGGTTGCGGGTATTTATCGATTTTCACATCTCGTAAAAGTAATTTCAGACGCATATAATATACCTATCGTGTTTTTGTTGGGATTGTGGGGCGGTTGACAGACTGCCCCTCAATCATTTAAACACGCTTTTACCAGCTTTGGAACGATCACCAAAATTGCTAAATGTATTTTTTCTTTATGATATGATTGATCATATCCTATCGGGACAAACCTTAGCGAGTAATCCCTCAATCAGGAACATATCACAGAAAACCCATGAAG
>JBAWVE010000305.1:0-1768 GCA_037147435.1 Parachlamydiaceae bacterium | reverse complement strand
TTTGAACGGTTGGGTGCCGGGACGCATGGTGGCGATTTTCCAGCGGGAACCTGCTTTTACAACAAATCCGGATTCCAGAGCAGGAATCATACCGGCAAGAACCAGCGATGATTTTCCACACCCCGAGGGGCCGACAACCCCGAGAAACCGGGTTTGTGAGAGTTTTTGCAAGAGATCGTCTGTCTGCTCTTCACGCCCAAAAAATATATCAGCTTCGGAGGAGTGAAAAGGCCTTAATCCGGGATAAGGGTAAGTCGCTGAAGGATACATGCCTGGCATTATGCATTCTCCTTTTCAAGACCTTCAATAAAGGCAGAAATCTCCTTATCCAGATGAAAATCATCAAGACCTTTCTTCAAATCGAGCAATTGCAGATTTGGAAACATACACTCAATAGAGGACTTCTCTTCAGGCGGCCCTTCAAATAAGGCAAATGCCTGAATCGGTTTTTCCCGTTTTGAAAGCATTTTTCTGCATTCAAGCAATTGTCTGCGCACCCAGACAGCCGTACTGCTTCCATAAATAACAATCAGACCATTGCACTCAAGGAGATTTGCTTCAAGATCACTTCTGATATCCGAAGGATCTCCGCTGGAAAGGGGACGACTGTACCCTACGCCCTGCCGTTCAAGTTCATGGCAAACTTTTTCTGCAAGTGACCGATCCGAAGACTCCATATTGACAAAAATAAACGCATTCAGGTTAGCCGACTTTTTCACCTGTCTTGGTTTGACTTGTGCTGGTTTCAGGATAAAATCCTTGACTGTCCGTTTAAACTCTTCAATTCCTTCCGCTCTTACCATTTCGCCGCTTACCAACAATCGATGTTCCTCATCCTGGATTGATGAAATATCAAGGTAAGGGCTGCGCCATTGGAAAAGAGGTTTCCCTGAATTTCTGGCAATGTCATACTGCAATTGTAAATATCCGTTTGGAGAATCCTCTGCGTTCTTGCCTGGCCGACCATTTAACAACTGCACAAAAACAGCACATTCAGAGAGATCTTTTTCTGTCAATGACCTCAAGTTGCTCTGCTCGAGGGTTGAGTCCAGAGAGTAGCAGGTATTGGGAAAAACATAAATACCATATTGGTTGAGATAGCTTTTAACACTTGCTCTTTCCTCTTCCAGATCATGAGTAACATCACCAAGAAAAACGCAACGTTCCTTTGATTGCAGCGGCACTTCAGGCGTATCCGGTAATGGAAAAGGAAGTGGCTCTGTTGGAGGAAATGAGTTAATGGCTTTGATGAGAGCGATAGTTTCACTCTTGTCGGAATTACAGTAATTGATAAACTGAACTGTTTTCAATTCTGAAGGGAGCTGGTTCATCCTGACGTTATCGCCAACAAGCACCGGCAAGATGTGTTTACGAAGGCGACGGGCGTAGGTGTATTCAAGCGAACATGCTACAGAATCTTGTGATTCCTGGCTTAGCGCAAGAATAAATATGTCACAATCACGAATTCTGAGCAGAATTTCATCCCACCATTGCTGACCTCCCGACAGTTTTTTGTCGATCCATAACTCGTAGTCTGGAAACTGGCTCAAATCATTTAAGAGCACTTCGACACTGTTGTTTGTTTTACTGCTATAGCTCAGAAATATCTTTATTTTCATAATCCAAATCTCTATTCGTTGCCAAATTTCAGGTGATCCAAAATCCTTGTAATCGGAAGAGAAATAATTATTTAACCCGCAATAACCCCGTATAGGCCCAAGCTGGCTGCAAAAAAACTCACGCTACAAGCTCTGCTGAGTTAAAACTG
>JBAWVE010000304.1:0-1769 GCA_037147435.1 Parachlamydiaceae bacterium | reverse complement strand
CTTGGCCATCCAAAAGTGTTACCTTCATTTGAACCATGCCAAATTCTGACCGAAATTTTCACTGTGAAGGTGATCAAGGCCGAACTTTCCCCCATATGATCGCCAGCTGGATCAGAACATCAACAGCTTTCTGCATTTCGGTCACACTTGTCCATTCTAACGGGGAGTGAAGGTTATGTTGACCGCTGGATAGGTTTGGACAGGGAAGGCCTTTCTCTGTCATTAAAGCCCCGTCAGTGCCGCCACGAATCACACTAGTTTGCGGTTCTATTCCAGCGGCGCGCATCGCCTCTAACGCAAAAGGAATTACTCGAGGTTCTTTTTCCATGCCGTCCCGCATGTTGCGATATTGTCTTTTGATGACCACCTTGATTGACGCTTGGGGATGTTCCAGACTGATTTTTTCTGCCAGAAATTTAAGGAAATCGGCATATTCCTGGAGTTTCGGCGTTTCAAAATCGCGAAGAATAATACGTAAGCGAGCCTCAGCCACGCCCCCTTCGATGGCATAAGGGTGCATGAAGCCCTCACGCCCTTCTGTCGATTCAGGTGACAGATGATCCAACGGCAGCTCAGAGATGTATTTTGCAAGAATCCTCACAGCGTTGACCATTCCTTTTGCCTTAGCCTCGGATGGATGGGAATTGATTCCTGTGACTGTGACGATGGCGAGATCGGCCGAAAAAGTTTCTATTTCGATGATACCGCTTCCGCTGCCGTCAAGGGTATATCCGCACGCTCCTCCAAGGGATTTAACATCCAGCCCGTCAGTGCCGCGACCGATCTCTTCATCGACGGTAAAGCATAGTCGGATCGGACCATGTGGAATTTCCGGGTGGGCTTGCAGATGTTCTGCAGTTGCCATCATGACTGCTATTCCTGATTTGTCGTCTGCGCCCAGAAGGGTAGTTCCGTCGGTTGTAATGATCGTTGTTCCGATAAGTGTTGCCAAGGATGGGTTGTCTGAAACGAATATAGTCTTTGGAGGGTGGCAGGGCAAAGCAATGTCTTTGCCGTTGTAAGGATGGTGAACAATGGGGTTGACATTAGCCCCTGAGTACTCCGGAGAGGTATCAATGTGGGAATTCCAGACAATTGTCGGACTTTGATGAGGGACTGTGGCAGGGATAGTGGCGATGACGATGCCACTGTCGCTGCATGAGATATCATGTAAGCCAAGGGCGTAACACTCTTTTTCAAGAAGATGACTCAGTACAAGTTGTTTAGCTGTGCTGGGCGATGTTTGACTATGTTCGTCAGACTGCGTATCAATTTTAACATAGGTCAGAAAGCGCTTTTGAAGTGAATCCATATATAACTCGATATTGTAAAATATTTATTTTTAAACCTTTAGTGTTCTATTGAATAGGTCCGTCACAGTCGAAATGAGAGAAGCAGTATGAGGGGACATAAATGCAAAATATCCGAGGGAGACCACAGCAATGCGTTTAGCTAATGTTTCAGCACTAAAGCTTCGACATTGAGTGACTTTCCCTCGGCAATCCCGATTGCTCTGATAGTTGAAGGTTGAAAAGCTTCTCCTTGTGAGTCCATGCTTAAGGAAACAGAATGCATAAGAACTTCCTTTAAATTCGTCAACGCGCCACTGAGACTAATGTCTTTTTGTCTTTGCATACATTACTACAACATCTATTTATCGTCACGATCTGGATCGCATTCAGAAACAGGCATGGTTCAAAATAGACCGAAAATCCGGCATGGTTCAAATGAAGGTAACACTTTTGGATGGCCAAGATCACCTGAACTAA
>JBAWVE010000303.1:0-1788 GCA_037147435.1 Parachlamydiaceae bacterium | reverse complement strand
TACAGAAAAATCTTCGCGTTTTTCTTCGCTTGCTTCGCGTCCTTCGCGTTCAAAATTAAGTAACTTAATATTCACAAAATGAGGCTGTTAAAGAGTAATGAAACGTGGATGTTTTTTTATGATCACACAGTATCCGGGAACAGAAATGAGTTTACACTCTGCTACCCAGCAAGAGTCTGCATCTGCTGTTCTCTCTGCAGGTGTTGAAAACCCCGAAAAAAAAGAGTTACAATGTAGAATCGGTATTGTTTGTGCCCGATCCTTCTCTTATGCATTGCAAACTGAACAACTAAACAAATTTTTTAATCTTGATGGTCCCAATATAAAAATATTAGCCGAACGAGTAAATCGATTTGTTGCGGGGTTTTTTCTGAGTACCGAGAGTTCCGGTAAAAGTGATCGATTGGAAGTCACCCTGGAGGGGGAACTGCATAGTTTAGTCCTGCTAGAACGACACTTAGAAGATAAACCAATTACCTTATTCATTGCACTTATGACAGAAATTTTGGGTGAAGGCTCTTTTAAAAAAGTTTATAGAGCCCGAAAAATCACACTGCATCCAGATAAGCTGGCTGCGATTGAACACTGTATTGGACAAATTGACTCTTCCCAAGAATCGATAAAAGAAATCCTCAAATATCTGGGTGTTGATGCATACGTCTACTCAAAAGCCCTTGATACCGATTCAAATCCAAAAATCGTGTTTGGAGTCGAAATGCATGCCCTCATGATGAGGATTCCAGAGATTGCAGCGAGCCCACATTGTCCTGCACTACCCGAGAGGCCGCTTCCTCCTTTGTATCCAGACAAGGTGCCACAAGAGGTCGAATTTTTTCAGTCGCGATTTAATACGACCTTTCATAAGGCAAATCTTGACAGGGCTGTTCCCCTCACCGATTTAAAGGGTTCTTTGACTGTTCCATTTAATACAAAAAACTTTCTTGAATTGTATATTTCAGTCGCCCAGTTTTTGAAGCTTTTACATCAATATTGCTTTGTACATCGTGATATTAAAGAAGATAATATAGGTATATCATGCAATGAACTGGACAAGCGATTCAGAGTCATCGTTTTCGATTTTGATATAGTCAGACGACCGCGCATTCGTTTCCAAGAGCCTTTTCCTCATGATAGGTGGGATGAGTCTACTATTCTTGGATCTGCGCTTCCTTCCAGTGATGTCTATTCTTTGGTCGTCATGTTGGCATTACATGAAATTAGTCATTTCGAAAAATCGAAGATTCCGAGTGAATGTAATATTATAGATGCGACGACTCTTGCTATTAAAAACACGGTAAAGGATGTGTGTGAACATATAAAACTACTTCCTCCCGATGTTGATTTTTCTACTTGGTCATCTACCGAGGTCATTGAAAAAATGATTCAACACATACAGAGCAACACACGCCCCTCAGATCAAAAAGAGCTCATTCAACAGCGCATTAATGTCCTAAAGAAGAACTGGTTGGTAAAAACGGCAGCGCTGGAGTTGCTGGCAAAGGTAGTCGTGGGAGGGGCGAACCTCCACAACTATCTTGAACAAAATCTGGGCAATGTAACATCAAAAATGTCACAAATCCTGAATGATTGTGTACTTCAAGGTCGTTTTGATCTTGAAGGTCACAGGGTAATCTATTGTCTAAATGAAAAATTTGGGTTGTCTTTGGACGATGTGCTCAGACGTCTTGAAGTACTTCAGAATGAAATATCAAAATTATAAAATGCCCGAAAGGCGGCATGGTTCAAATGAAGGTAACACTTTTGGGTGGCCAAGATCACCTGAACTAA
>JBAWVE010000302.1:0-1798 GCA_037147435.1 Parachlamydiaceae bacterium | reverse complement strand
AGCCATCTGCCTTCGCTCGTTTTCATTCCTAATAAAAATATTGGTACGTTCTATCATTTCATAATATTTTTTCTTATTGTCATCCGATAAATCGCTAGAATTGAATGATTTTAATTTCTCAGTGTTGTTCAAAAGAAAGTGTTGCTGATTGTTTGACTTCTCAAATCCAGCATAAAAACTATCCCACTTGTTATTTTTTTCACTCATAGCGTGTGTTTTCTCAATTTCTGATAGGTGTGTTTTGCATCGTTCATCAAGCCTTTCAAATGCTGGCGAGTGCTTTCCATAACTCCTTACTTGGTGAGCCCCCCTATAATTGGACAGTCCCAAGAGATATAATTTGGGACAGAAAAGGGGCGCGAAAATGTCCAAGAAGCAGAAGACCTATACTGGAGAATTTAAGCTGCAAATCGTCGTTGAGAGTTATGCAAATGGCAGCGTAGGTGAGACAGCTGCGAAGCATGGGGTTCATGTAACACAACTCAATAATTGGCGCCGACAGTTATTGAGCCAAGGTGGGGATATTTTCAAAAAAAGCACAGCAGGAAAAAGTGACGAGCAACGCAAGATTGAACAAATGGAAAGCACGATTGGGCGGTTGGCGTTGCAGTGTGACATTTTAAAAAAAACGGCCGAGTTATTGAATTAAGGCCGAAAGAGAAAAGCCATGTCATTAGAGGATTTCTTGAAGGGAATGCCAGCCTTTCCGTCTCATTGCTTTGTGAGACCTTTAATCTGGGGCGATCGAGTTATTATGCGGCATTAAAAGCCAAGTTCAAAAATGACAAGCTTGATCATCAAATATGGCAGCGAATTTTAAAGGCATGGGAACGGCTGCCTGGCCTAGGGTATCGGAAACTCTCAGCAATATTAAGAGAGAATGGCCGAAAGATGTTGCGTATTCTAGGGAAATACCGAAAGCAATGGGGCGTTAAATACACAACTCGAACGACTAAACCGAAGCCACCCAGAAGGATTTTGAACGTCATTAAGCTGATCACACAAGCACTCGTTGCATCGCCCGAGAAACTCAACCGTGGCAATTGGATCTTGAGAAAAGGAAAGAATCATTATCGGCATATTATCGATCCTACGAGGCCCTATCAGTTGTGGGCGGGGGACTGGAAAGAATTACAGATCCCATTAATCAAAGTGACGCTCTATATTTTTGTCATTCTTGACTGCTACACAAGGAATCTGATGGGTTGGGAGCTCTCCATTATTAAAGACAGTGGTGCGGCTATTCGCGCAGGCAAAATGGCTATTTGTAATGCAAACCAAGATAGGTTGTTTAATCCGCGCAATCTGATTATGCATAGTGATCAGGGCTCTGCGTATACCTCGGATGAAACGATGACCTTCTGGCGAAAACAGGGCGTAATCTTATCCACGGCTGATCGAGGGAAACCAACACAAAACCCCTATATTGAATCATTCTTTTCCTTGCTGGTGCGTTTCTGGTTAAACTATCATGAATTGCCAACTGTCATCGATGCCAGAGAATCCATTACGACATTCTTTAATAGATACAATATGGAGTGGCCTCATGGTTCACTCAATAATTTGACCCCTGACGAGAAATTAAGGAACTATCGGGAGGCTAAAGACAAAAAATACTGAGCGCCGATGGCGCGAGTTAATTTCAGCAATTCCATTCCGCTACGCTCCATTCCATTACTGAAATTAACTGTATTGGGGCATATCTCTTTATACGATTTTATGTGTCCAATTACCGATGCTTGACAGAAAAGGTGAAAACCGAAAACCGACCCTCATCGATCGTCATTTTTTGACCCGC
>JBAWVE010000301.1:0-1801 GCA_037147435.1 Parachlamydiaceae bacterium | reverse complement strand
CAGCACTCTTGAGATCCTTAATGAGTGAAATCTCCTGCTCCCTGCTTAATTTGATTGCTGTGACATGACTGAACAAATTAAGATATTTTGCATAAATCTCGCTGACAATCTCGGGAGATTTTTTTGCCCAGTTGTCTACAGCTTCGTTATTCAAAGCTAAGATTGCGGCATAGAGTGCCACTGCACTGCAGTTTCCTGAAGCATCACCATTGAGTTTCTGCATTGAAGCTATTTGTTGTAAGTGTCCAAGTTCTTCTTGGGTATAAGGGCCTAGTTTGTTTCCATAGCGATACAAAATTCTGGCCGCTTCGTCATAATTCCTGTGAGCCAACAAGGTTTTTGCTAAAAAGAGATTAGCGCACTTGGCTTCATGATCAGGTTTTAAACCGCCTGCTGTATCAAGTGTATAAGCGAAATATTGGCTTTCTCCTCGTTTTCCCCTCAACGACTTTTGTTCACGGTCGATCGCGGAGGCGACAGAATCTTTTTTTGCCAGGGCTTTGAGTTCCTGGTTGGGGAGAATGACTTTTCGTTTTCCCTGGTCATTGACAAGCACCAAGCCATAATTGCAAGACCCCAGTGAGGGCACATCTCGATTTTTGTCCAGTTTCCATCCAGGAAATTGGGTACAATAAAGATCTTCCGGTTTTTTTGATGAAGGAGTAAAAGTCAGGTTAAATCTTGGAAGATCGACTTCAATAAGCTTTTTCGTTTTTGGACTGTACCATTCATGAACAAAGGCGGGTTTCTCAAAATCTCCAAAATGCAACGTGTTTTTTCCTAAAATCGAGCCATCAGATATGCGTTGGAGCGGCGCCTCTGTTAACGTCCCCGCTGGCGTTCCTTTTAGGGATACTCTGTATTCGGGTGTGGCGGTATTTTTGTCGAATAAAAGGATTTCATTCTTAGCAAGGCTATGCCAACAAGTGTGCTGCTTGGAGCTTGGCAACTGAAAATACTCTCTTGTTGGTGGCTGGGACAATTGCCACCACGCCTTATTGTAATGTTTCTGAATGGTGATTTTTTCCTGCTCATGACTGATTAAATACTCTTCACCTTTAAAGATGACCTTGTATAAGCCGGCTTTAATCAGTTGAGCGGTGTAATCCCCAGTAAACACGTCTCGAAAATCATCCGAGGATGTAATTTTCTCAGGGAGAGTCGTGGCACGGAATCCACAGCGATATGACCCTTCAATCGGATCAAACAAAACGAACTCTTTGTCGTTGCTTCTAAATAATGACGAAGATTCCGGAACCAGCTCCCAGGCGGCTGCTGTCTCTTTCTCTAACACCGCCCTCTGTATCCCATTCAACAACTCAAAATTAGGCGCGCCTGCGACCAATAGCCTCTTCTTCATTGCATCACCGTAAAGATTGCGAGCGGCCTCCATTTCCCACACTCTTTGTGTGTCTATGTGCTTATCTGAAAGTGGATGGAATCCAACCCAAGCAATCCCTTCGATCAGCAAATCGAGCTCGACAGATGACGGTATATATGAAGGGTTTTCCTCTTTACGCTGAGCCAACTCAGAAATGTACTCAGCATAGATCAAACTTTTTATCTCTGGTTCCTTGACTGTTTTTTCAAGGAGTGTCTGAGTTGTAATAAGCGAGGAAAAGGGGGGGGCAAAATTTTTTTCTCGCGAGAGGTACCTATTCATCCGAATGAGAAAAATCGATGTTGGGATATCAGCATTCAACAGGTTTTGTTTTAAAAAATCACCAATCAAAGCTCTTTCTTCGAGCGTTACAGGATGATAATTCTTTCCGTGCCCGAAAATCATTTGCATAAACAACTT
>JBAWVE010000300.1:0-1822 GCA_037147435.1 Parachlamydiaceae bacterium | reverse complement strand
TTAGTTCAGGTGATCTTGGCCATCCAAAAGTGTTACCTTCATTTGAACCATGCCAAAATTTAAAAGATAAAATCCCTTAGGCTGGCTCATTTTTTAGCCTCACCGATATAGCACAAAGCAAGTGGCTCATAGCTGGTGGATTCATTTGAAATACTTAGTGATAAGGCTCCTATCGGCGCAATCCTTTCTTCCATTTGAGTATCCGTGCCAGTATTGCCTCTTAGAGCGTTCGTGCACGCCTCCTCTCTCATGCTGGAGCAGAACATGTGATCAATCTCAAAAATTTTAGCGATTTGCGGTCTCAGTTTTTCCAGGTCTTGTCGATCCTGTTCGAATTCTGCCTCCATCGGCTGAGCACAGTCCTCTGGAAACTGAATAGCTGCGTGACTTGCATTGATTTTAACAAAAGCAACCAAGCCAATCTGTTGAATCTTTGCTGCAAGTTCGGGTGTTTTCACATAGCCTTCAATAACAATCAGAGGTTCATTCTCACTGATTTCTTTGACTTCCTTTTGGGTCAGGACCTCTTCTCCGGGCATGCGGATATAAACTTGAAGGGGGAAAGCACTTGGAATGGGTTGTTTACATAAAGTTAGTTTATTTTTGACTAAAACTATTCCCTGAAAGCACCTTAAACACGCTTCCACATTGTATAGAAGCGATGTAAAGGAAATTGGAGTGTTATCCCCTTTCATTTTATTTTGTCTTACACAATGCAGGGCGCGACAAATCAAACCCTTTCTTTTATGTTCCCCAGGAAGCAATGAGGCCTCCTGTTGTATGAAATCAATAGCATGTCTGGATTCCTCGACCTGGAGTCCTGAAATAAGTGTTTTAAGCAGTCGCTCGTCTAGCTTTGTAGATTTGGCAAGCGGATTAATATTAGTGATGGGTATTTCTCTTTCATTATCATCAGGTTCATTATCATTCACGATGGCTAAGAGTCTGAAACGCATCAATCGCATCATCGCTGGACTCACATGACAGAAAGCTAGTTCCGGTAATACCCTGTGTAAGAGGTTCACAAGGCTCAATGCGGACTCGTCTGCCTGTTTATGGTGGTTGTTGAGCTTTTTCAGCTTACTTTGCAATATGGGGATTGAGGTTTTGAGTTGATCGGCCTCTTCAAGAAGTGATCGATCGCGCACGAGCTGTTGCACTTCCAGAGCCGTTATTTGACAGCCGCAATTTTTTACCAGGGCGTCAAATGCTGTGAACCGATCATGTAAAAGAGCCTCTGCGGAGTCTTTTGCCACGTTCAAAAATAAACTAGCAATCTTAATGCTTTGACTGATTTGTTTCTGTGTAGAGTCAGTTGTTGATCCTCGTGCATATTTGGCTGGGATTTGTGTTGCCGTATTGAATTTTTCTCTTTCATTAATATTCATTGAGGGCAAAAAAACTTGTATAATAGATGTCATATAAAACCTATAAAAAAATAGAGTTGCACACATGGCAACTTCTGAAAAAAAATAAAAACGCCAAAGCGAATTGGCTTCGAAGACGGAGTATAAAAAAGTGCTGAGACAGGCATCGCAACCTCACGCACCCCATCTTCGTAATAATATTTTTGAATGAAAGCGTAGGAAAACGCAAAAAATCATGCGTTACTGTTTAATCAATGCTTAAATTCAATGTTTTAAAAAATTACAGGGGAAAAATTATTTGGAAAAGTGAAGATAGGCGTAATGCCAGCAAGAAAAACTAAAAGAAGCGGGGAGAACGGAAAGATTAGATGGTTTATTTGATTGATGACAGCCACAATATAGGTAAGTCCTCAAAAAGTTATGGCGCAGCGCGCCAAAACTTTTTGAGGACTTAA
>JBAWVE010000299.1:0-1839 GCA_037147435.1 Parachlamydiaceae bacterium | reverse complement strand
GCCGTTAAATTTACTCCGGGCAAAAATATGCGCAAGCGGATCGAGTTGACTGCTTAATGCAACGTCTTTTTACCAGAAACTCTTTTAGCACTATCTCACCTCTGCAACAACTTCTAAGTCTCGGCGACACTCATTGCGATGAGTCTCTCGTCGAGGCTGCTTTAGGTTGTGATTTTCAGCAGGCTGGTGTCTTGGCTTCCGATGCTCTGGAAAAATGGCGTGAAATTCTTGCCGTGGTCCTGACTCTGCGTTCAAACAACTCTTTTGAGACTTGTTTGCCTCACTTATTAAAAAGGTGGCGCCATCTCAGGACCGTCGCCCCCTGGCCAGAGTCCCAATTACTTTCTGCCTATCAAGCTGTTGTCGGCGCGCTTTTAGTGCATCGTCCTCTAAATGCCTTGCCAGAGTTGTCCATCCACCAATTGCCCGGTGGCGCGTGCCCGCTTGAGACATCGGGCTACTCAGGTTCCGGTGAAGTGCCTCATCCCATGTTTCATGCTGAGTTGGGATGTCTTTTGTTTTTATATGCAGAGATTACAGGGTCTACATATCATCTGAAAACGGCTTTACGATTGACAGAGTGGCAAAAGAATACACTGGATTATTCTTGCATACCCTTTGCGGGTCTCTTCTCTCGGGAAGGGGAAGCTGCCGAACCTTTGTTAGTGGTGCACAATCTCATTCTTTTTAGCGCAGCAGCAAAAGCTAGCGGGGAAGGGGAAACACCCATTATCTGGCGACTTTCACAGCGACTTGAAGAAGTCGATCTACTAACTATTCCAGCTTATCTCAGCGCATTGGCACAAGTCTTTATCCTAGGAACGGCAGTTCAAGAGCATCAGAAAGATCGGGATTCTGAGGTTGAATCGGCGCCTCTAGGAGTGACAATACAGGATGTTTCGCTGGCCCTGGCAGGATGCCGTTCCGAAAAGGTGAGTGCAGTGGCAACATTATTTGGCGGCGGATCAGGGATGGGATGTTACCACACTGGGGATATTCAAATTGTGAGCTTTGGCCCACAGCATATGCCCCTAAACGATTGCCGCGGGTTTGGCTTGGAAGGCAGTGGCCGTCTCCTAGCGGAGCAGGTTAGGGAGGTGCGATCGGCAGATGAGGAATTTGTTGTTGCAGGAACTATGCGCATGGTGTCGGCTTCATACAAGTTAGGACCAAGCGGCATCTGGATTGATGCCTGTCAGAAATTTAAGAATGATATATTGACCATTGAAACGACTTTTCTTGATTTTCCCGACGATTGCTCGTTGGCTTTTTCTTTTTTTGTCAGATGTCCTGTATGTAAAGTTAAGGGAAAAACAATTAAACCGCGTTCCCTAGACAGATATTTTGGAGCTTCTGACCTCATATACTTAGAAGGTCTCACATCGTCCATAGAAATTACTCCGGCACAGCTGCATTCAGAAATGCACGTGATCCCTTTGGGCGGAGAGGATAATTTCTGGGGGGCCGATTTTCTTCTTTCTTTTATTTTACCACCCACACAAAAGCAATTTTCCTGGACTGTCCGGCTAGCGATTTAACTAGGTAAAAGACAAAGCTGTGCAAACACTCGAATTCCAGCAGTACTAAGAAGAAGAGGAAATTTACTTCCTAACCTAATACTCAATAAAAAGCATGAACTAGCTGCTGTCATTAAAGAGTGGGAAAAGGCTAAGGCTGATTTAATAGAATACCAGGCACAGTTAAAAACGACTAGGAGATAATCAGTTGCTAAGTAAAGCGGGCTAAAAACGAAGAAAGTGGCATCAGTTCGCGGTTTGGCTTTTGGCGATGATCACCTGTACGAGTAGGATCTTCGGTCAAAAAATAAAATAACAAGAT
>JBAWVE010000298.1:0-1849 GCA_037147435.1 Parachlamydiaceae bacterium | reverse complement strand
AGTCTTACCCCATGAACGAGCCTCGCTGATCCATTTACCCAACATAAAAGTGGAACGGGTATTCAACAGTCTGTCAAAATCGTCCATCAGATCCAAAAAGCGGGTACTGCTCGTTTCAAATCGCTCCTTACTATTTTCGTTATAAGCCTTTGCCATATCTCGTTGAAGCAAATTGGACAAATCGGATAAGCATTGTCGGGTTACATCCACTAAATCGAACCGATAGGTATCGCTGTTTTTCAATTCATCGGATGCTTCTAAAAATGCATCAGCCGCTTTCCAAAGTTCTAAGGTATTATAAGGTCGGGCAGCATCGCCATTTGGGGCAGCCAGTTTCACTGCCAATGCCGGTCTTGAACAGATAAAACTTTCGATGCTTGGACAAAGTCCTGATTGCTTGTTATAAACCGTATTGAGTAGGATATCCCAACCTTTCTCAATGGATGCTGGACATTTTCCATAGCGAGATTCAGCATATTGAAGCACCCAGTTGCGTAATTCTGGACGCTGATTCATCCAGCCAATCTCAGTCGCTAAATCATATACCACCGGATTTTGGTCAATTGCTTCAGGGAAAATACCAATACCAGTGAGATGAGCTCCTGCACTATCTGCTTTCAAATTAAAAACATTGTTTGCATAGTGCAAAAGACGGCCACCCATATAAACCCTTCCCCCATAGTTGTGCAACACGCCCGCCACATAAGGATAACCCCAGAAATTACTGAACTTCTTGGCTTTTCCTCCCATGAGATCCAGCAAAAGGAGTCTGTCTTTGGGGAATGTCTGGGCAATATCAGCCCGCAGAGACCAGGTTTGCATCGCAATAATGGCTTTTTCATCCTGTGACTGAGCCACACTGAGGATAATTTTGCCCACGGCTTGCAGGTAGGATTTTTCTGTACTAGGAGGCGTACCTTCGTGAAAAGGATCAGCAGCATAAATATGATTGGTTCCAAATAGCTTTTCCTGTTCCTCCAAAAAAGTCTTTCCCATTTTCTGAAAGAGTGGATCAAGAGGATCCAACTGAACGGTAGCATCAAATTGTTTACACCATCTGTTTTTCATGGTAATTTTAGCCTCTGGAAATTTGCGCTTCAATAATACAGGCACATAACCTGTAAAACTTTGAAGAATAGGGGTCATACCCAATTCTCGTTCACGCTGAAGGATTTGTTTTCCCAATACCAAATGAGAGTTAATCCAATTTTGAGGCAGCGGTCCTCCATACGTTTCGATGTTAGTCATCCACTGCCAAGCCTGAAAAGCAGGCCCAACAAGAAAAGTACGAATCTCATCATCCGTCATCTTGTATTTTCGAAGCGTATTTTGCCAAACAGATTCTTGACCAACAACAGCTAGCGGCATGTTGATGCCACGCATGGCCATCCAGTCTATTTCTCGTTGCCAACGGGTCCAATTCCACCAGGGCATGGAATAACTAAAAGTACAATAATTCAGGTAAACTCGTTGTTTAAAAGGTGATTTAATCCTGATTTTTGTTTTCACGGTTGGCAACTCAGCAGGTAAATTTATATTGTCGCCGTTCCACGATAGTTGCGCATGGCAAAAGTATTTCAGATAATGATGAAGGGCCGATGCCACAGATACCCCGGTATTACCGCGTAAAATGATTTTTTCGCCCTTGGATTCAATTTCAAAAACATCCATTGAATCACGCGAAGGGATAATTTCAACTCTAAACTTGGACGATTCCTTGGTAATCACCCGTTTTATTAACTGTTCTGAAGCTACTTGTGTCTGAGCCATTAAGCCCGTCGCAAAAAGAAAAAGGCATGCTATAAGGATATTGTATTTCATGGGTTCTATTATTGTAAAAGGTTATTTC
>JBAWVE010000297.1:0-1928 GCA_037147435.1 Parachlamydiaceae bacterium | reverse complement strand
ATTATCATTATCCATGAGAAATTGGCCCAAAATTAATGCTGCACGCTGGCCATGGGAGTTATCCGTCGTATATATCCCCTTAAGGGCGGTGAAGGCGACGTCTTTCCGGTCGATAGACAATGCCAGTTCAGCAATTAACAGCGATAGCTGCGGTGAAGGCGTTTGCCCTTGAGCAAACTCCAAGGCGGCAGCAGGGCTTCGATTTTCATTTAATGCCTGAGTCAACGCGACAGCTACCCATTCAGGAAATGAATCTGGAAGCTCTTTTTTTGTGTGCAATTGGATCGCAGCTTCTGTCCACCCTGCCGCAAGAAAAGGGGCTACAAAAGCTTCTCCACTAACGAGATATGCGTGCAGTCCTTGGGGAATGGCCGCTTTAATTTCCGTAGGTGATAACTCTGATAGGCTCGATAACAAAGAGAGCAATTGTTGGGGGGAGTCTATTTCAACGATCGATTCAGCAGGTGACAGGCCATCAGGAGTCGATTTCTGTGATTGGCGGTAAATGATCAGTGTTCTGAGTCCATTTTCTAACCCAGGCTGCCATGACAGATGGATAAAACTGTTATTGTCAATGAGTTCCAGGGTCGCAGTTTCGTCTCCGGCTTTTAGAGTGGAAAGCAATCTCAACCAGAAAGTCTCTTGGGCAGTCTCTAGATAGTGTTCAGCATTGGGCAATTTATTGAAACTTTGCTGACTCCAAAACATTCCAGTCGGGAGGCGATCGAGATAGACGACAAGCTCCTTAAGCGGCCCTTCAGGAATATCGTCGCTTCCCCACATGTGTTTTGACGGTCCCACAACGCGGCCCCAAAAAAGTGTTTTTAACCAGATGCTATCGAGAGAAGATCGTGTCACTGCATCTTGTAATACTTTTAAGGCCTGAACGTACTGTTCAGTTCGGATATAAAAATCTGCTAGCTGTTCTCTACGATATGGATTTTCGGAATCGTTTTTTACGGCGATAATGTAATCGGAACCCGCCCCTTCATGTTGTTTAAGTTTTTCGTTGAGAGTTGCCCTAAAGGTAAAAACATCAGGGTTTGAAGGGTCATTTTGTGCTGCTTCGGACAGGTAATTCCAAGCGCGTTTTGGGTCATTAATGACAAATATTGCAGCAAGGCGGACAAGTCTTTCCGTCTCGTCTTTTCCTTCAAAGTGGTTGGCTGATAGGATGGCAACAGCCTCTGAAGGTTTACCTATGTTGATGCTTTCCTGGACATCCAAGAACATCCAACGGGATTTTTCGGTTTCTTTTCCCAACCATTGTCTGCGCAGTGGGCGATAATCTGCAATATTTTGCTGTGCCATCAGAGCATCGGCAACCATCAGGGTCGCCCGTTCATTCGAGGATAAAGCTGCGGGGACCTGGCGATAGATAAGAAGAAGTTGGGGCACATTATTTGTGGTTTCGTAAGCATCAACAAGCAATCTCAACCATTCTCTTCCCTCTTCACTGGACAGGTCAATATCGGGAGAAACATCACTAAGCAAAGAGATCGCTTCAAGGGCTCTTGAGGATTTCAACAGTTTTTCGATGCGTGCAGAATCAAAGCTCTGTTTCAAAGCTAAGGGTTGTGGCTGCGGCTGCGGCACTGGGAGAGAGAGTGATTGTGGTTGGGGATCCAGATTAGAAACAACCTCTGAAATATGTTGCAGAGAGTCGGCAGAAATCTCCGGTTTAATATTTGCAATGATCCATCCGAGAAGCACACCCGCAGACAGGCACACGGAGATTCCCAAAACTGTAGAAGTTCGCATACGTTTCCTGCTATCGTGTTAGGGGGTCAAAAGTGTCTGGTGGAAATCGATGAGGCTGGTTGTGGCACCCTCCTCCCTGGCAATCCGAAGGGGCACAGCATCCTTGAGCGCTGCATCCTTGAGGGCCGCATCCTTGAGGGCCGCATCCTTGAGGGCCGCATCCTTGA
>JBAWVE010000296.1:0-1931 GCA_037147435.1 Parachlamydiaceae bacterium | reverse complement strand
TGGCATGACTTTGATATTACTCATCAAAGTGGTGCCAAGCTATTGGACCATTACGGACTATTTGACTTGTTATCATATCGATGGTTAGATTGAAATCAGAGAAAGGACATTGTTATGAAAATAAAAGTAATAGCTTTCGATGTCTATGGGACCATTTTGATGCATGGAGACCCAGAAAACTGTATGCCTCCGCGAGATGGTTTTGTGGAGTTCGCTAGAGCATGTGTAAGCGAAGGAATTCTATTAGTCACATCTTCCGACAATCAGATAATCCCCATGCAAATAGACTTGGAGTCTTCAGGAAAACACAGCGGTCAGAAAACTGTTCCCTTGGAGATATTTTCTGGTTTTTTCAAAATGGAAAAGGATATGCCGAAAGACTTCAGGCCAATCCTCAAACATTTTGGTATAGAGCCAGGAGAGCTTTGTGTGTTCGGAGACAGGATGGATTTAGACATTGAGCCTGCGCTCAAGCTCGGATGTAAAGCAATGTACATCCCTCCATACGCACGAGAGGACACGTTCGACTGGCGTTCGGTGGATATCGATGTGATATAGAAGTGAGCCGCGTTTCCGAAGGAAACGCGGCTTTTTATTTATAACAAAAAACACCCCGTTTTCGAGGTGTTTTTTGTTTTTGAATTCTTTTAACCTATTTATCTGAATCACCCTTCATTAATGAAATCGCTTCTTTTACTGTTGTCATGAATTGTGCTGGGAAAATGATCGTTGAGTTTTTCTCTACGCTGATTTCTGCCATTGTCTGAAGTGTTCGCAACTGAAGTGCTACAGGGTGAGCTGAGATAATATCTGCAGCCTCACCGAGTTTTACAGCTGCCTGAAACTCTCCTTCCGCTGCCACGATTTTTGCTCGTCTCTCTCGCTCTGCCTCGGCTTCTTTCGCCATCGCTCGCTGCATGTTGTCTGGCAGGAAGATATCTTTAATTTCTACCGCTGTCACTTGTACACCCCAAGGTTCTGTGTGAGTGTCGATAACTTCCTTAATCTGAATATTTATTTGCCCAGTCTGTGACAAAAGTTGGTCGAGCTGGAATTGTCCGACAATATTTCGCACGGTTGTCTGACTGATCTGATTCACCGCACTGTCCACATCTTCAATTGCAATCACGGATTTCTGAGGATCCAAAATATGATAATACGCCACCGCAGCAATATCGATCGACACATTATCTTTCGTGATAATTTTTTGAGAAGGAATACCCATCGTGATGGTTCTGAGTGACACTCGTGTCATTTGCTCGAGAATAGGTATGAGAATGATGAGTCCCGGTCCGCGCACACCTGTACATTTACCAAGGAAAAATATGACTCCGCGATCATACTCTTTCACAACTCGAAGCGATGTAAACAAAAAGAAAACTAAAAAAGCCAAAACCCAGAAAAGGATTGTAGTGATATCCATAAGAATTATTTAATTATTAATTTACCACCTAATTTTACAGTTTCCCCCGCTTTTGTCTATGAAAGGCAACGGCAAAGCGGTGAGCCTCAGCGTTGGCGAGGAGTATCTGGTCGCGGTACGAAAGAATGAGATTTTTGTCTCCCAAAATTTTCTCTGCTTTATGTTTTTCGTTTTTCACTACTGCAACGACAGGAATGGAAAGCTTAAGAGAAGTGAGCGCCTGCTCCACTACATTGAGCTGGATCTCATTGCCGTCTACCACGATAAGCGAAGGGTACTGCCACTCGGTATGGCCGAGTCTTCGCAGGAACATTTCTTTGAGCGCACCTGGGTCGTTGGCACCTGTCATAGTTTTGATTTTGAATTTCCTGTATTCGGCTTTTTCCGGCACACTGTCTTCCACTACAGTCATGACCCCCACCATGTTGGTACCGCTCAAGTGTGCTACGTCGTATGCCTCTATGCGCAATGCTTTACCCACATCTGACATGTTGCGTTTGAGAAGTGA
>JBAWVE010000295.1:0-1957 GCA_037147435.1 Parachlamydiaceae bacterium | reverse complement strand
AGCCCAGGTTGAGACGCTGTCCCGGAGGGACGAGTGAAGCCTGGGTTAAAGCCACTCTGAAATTGGAGCCCCGGAGGGGCGACACAAGATCGCACCCTTTATGTCCCTTGCGTCACTTGTTTAAGGTATTTTTCCATGAAAACACGGCCGGTGTATGTGCCATCAAGCTCTTTGATCCAGTGTGTCTGTCTGCCAAATTCCTTGAATCCGAGCCTTTCATATAAATGGATCGCAGGATTTTCTGAGTAAACCTGCAAATGCAACAATTCTATTTTGAAATTATCTAATGCCAGGTGCGTCAGGTTTTTTAACAACTGCGTTCCTATTCCCTGCCCTCGATATCCTTGCCCGACAATAATTCCAAATTCACACTGATGGGCCAACTTGCGGTAAGGTTGCAAATAGAGCGTTGCTAAGCCACAAGGGACTCCGTCTTTGACGGCTGTCAAACTGCATTTATAGCGGCTAAACGAAATCCAGCGGTTAACAGCATCATCGATTTCTGTATTTTCATGAAGAGGGAACCAACGCCCTATCGATGGGTCTAATAACCACTGCTTCAAATAACGACCGTCAGCAAGGTCTGTATAACGAATTTCTATTTCTATACCGTGTTTTTGTTCTTCCGATGTACTCATCCGAACTCCTTAAGATATGCGTTTACAAAATCGTCTAAGTCTCCATCCATTACAGCCTGTATGTTCCCCGACTCGAACTTAGTTCGTGTATCTTTGACAAGGGTGTAGGGTTGAAAAACGTAATTACGGATCTGACTGCCCCAGGCAATCTCCTTTTTTTCTCCCCCAATTGCCTTCATCGCATTTTCGCGTTGAATGACTTCCATTTCATACAGTTTCGAGCGGAGCATCTGGAAACAGGTCTCTTTATTCTGAACCTGACTGCGCTGATTCTGACAAGAGACCACAACACCTGTGGGCAAGTGGGTAATCCGCACAGCAGAATCAGTCTTATTAACGTGCTGTCCGCCAGCTCCCGAAGAGCGGTACGTGTCGATTCTTAGGTCATCAGGCCTGATGTCAATAACAATGTCATCGGTAATCTCGGGAATGACATCCACGGAGGCGAAACTCGTATGACGCTTGGCATTGCTATCAAATGGCGAGATGCGCACCAACCGATGCACTCCTTTTTCCGATTTAGCATATCCGTAGGCAAAAGGGCCAGACAATTTTAATGTCATACTTTTAATACCGGCGATTTCCCCATCAACGGTGTCAACGACTTCAACTTTCCATCCGCGGTTTGCCGCCCAACGCTGATACATCCGTGAGAGCATAAGTGCCCAGTCGCAGGCCTCTGTCCCGCCTGCACCGGAATTAATGCTGAGGTAGGCGTTTTTGTTGTCGAGCTCCCCTGAGAGCATTTTTCGTATTTCTAAATCGCCAAGTCCTTTTTCGATAAGATCAAGTTCCCCAAGAAGATCAGAAATCAATTCGTTATCTTGAAGATCATAAGCCTCGGGAAGCAGCTCCTTTGCATCGGAAAACTTACTTTTCAATTCGCTGTAGGGCACAGTCCACCCCTTGATCTGATTGCATTCAGCGATGACTTTTTGGGCTTTTTCATTATCGTCCCAAAAATTCTGGGATTCCATTAGTGTTTCAAGTTCTTTAACACGCGCTTCCTTCGAAGCCAAGTCAAAGATACCTCAGCATGTGAATCAACCGATCATCAATATTTTTCAGCCGCTGCTCTGTTTCGTTATTCATTGACTCACTCCTGGATTTATATCTTTATTTCACAAGTGCTTAGAACTCTACAGATTTTGCCCATTAATGTCAAAACCGGAGTAAGGGAACGAGCTGGAACGAGCAGCTGCTCGTTCTTTTTGTCCATTGTTTTCGTCCATTGTCCTCCGTTGCTGCCCGTTCCGTCCATTTTTGGGCATGGTTCAAATGAAGGTAACACTTTTGGATGGCCAAGATCACCTGAACTA
>JBAWVE010000294.1:0-1973 GCA_037147435.1 Parachlamydiaceae bacterium | reverse complement strand
TCAAGATCTGTCTTCAACAAGCACTCTCGATGCACAAAAACAATCTTCGCGTTTTTCTTCGCTGGCTTCGCGTCCTTCGCGTTCAAAAATCAAGTAACTTAATATTCTATCCACTGCTAGGATTTACAGCTAGCCTGCGACCGAAAGTTTTCTCTACGAGAGTGATCTTAGCTCGAAATCCAACCGGATTTTTCGGCCATAGCTTAATTTACATCAAAAACGATTTAACACAAGTAAAATTCTTAAATATTATTAATCAATAAAAATAAAAAAACTTTTATTGACGAGAACGTACAAGCACGATAGACTCTACACAAGCCGCTCATCATAAATCTAAGGATATGCTATGTGGAAATTAATTACCCTTTGTTTGCTTTCATTGACAACAATTTTAAGTGCCCAGACCAAAGTACTGGCTTTTGCCGGAAGCGCCCGAACGGAATCTGTCAATAAAAAACTGGTTTATGAAGCAGGACGCCTCGCCTCTGAAATGGGAGCAGATGTAACTTTTATTGATCTTAAAGACTATCCGATTCAGCTTTATAACGGAGATCTTGAGGTTAAAGAAGGCATGCCTGGAAATGCCAAGCACATCCGCAAACTGATGATTGAAAGTCAGGTGATTTTGATTGCCTCCCCTGTGCACAACGGCACAGTATCCGCACTTCTTAAGAACACCCTCGACTGGGCATCGAGAAGTGAACAGGGTGGGTCATCGCGCGAAGCTTTTAAAGGAAAGGTGTTTGCTATCATGAGTGCCTCTCCTGGGAAAGGTGGTGGACTTAAAGGGCTATCTCACCTGCGCGATATTATCGAAGATATCGGCGGTACCGTCATCCCACAGCAGGTCGGTATTCCGGGTGCTTATCAAGCTTTTGATGAAAAGGGAAAACTGAAGGATCAAGTCCTGCGTGCTGATTTAAGAAATCTGGTATGGATAGCACTCGGAAAACAAAGGGTCACGACACAATAATGACCAGCAGCTCCCGTTAATAGAATTTTATCGAACGCGAAGATCGCGAAGTAGGCGAAGACTACGCGAAGATTTTCCATAACGAAAAACCTTCGCGTAATCTTCGCCTCCTTCGCGATCTTCGCGTTCAAATATTCAGAGCAGCGTTTCTTTTCGCGGGAACTCCTGAATAATGACCTTTGCCCTTTACGACCTTATCCGGTAACATATATTCTAAAGGCAGGAGATCTTATGAAGCAGAGCCAATCTTTTGATGTATGCCCAATTTCCGGAGAATCCCATATTGAGGAACGAATCAACCATCTGACCCATTTAGGGGGACTGATTCTCAGTGTCATTGGATCGGCCGCACTATTCATTTACGTTTACCTTTATGGAAATATGCAGAGCATGGCCATCTGCGGAGCTTATGGATTCACCCTTATACTACTGTATACAGCCTCCACCTTCTACCATGGATGCAAAACCCTACATTACAAGGCCATTTTAAGGATTGCAGACCATGCCAGCATCTATCTGCTAATTGCGGGATGTTATACGCCATTTGCTCTTGGCCCCCTTAAGGATGGCACTGGATGGACAATGTTCTGGATAGAATGGGGGATTGCCTGCATCGGAGTCATTTTCAAATTATTTGCAACCCATCGCTTTCAGCTATTATCGACACTAGCTTATCTTGGAATGGGGTGGCTTGTCGTTTTTAGCTTGCCGGCACTGATAGAAACACTCCCCTTCACCGTAAATGCGCTGCTTATTTCTGGAGGACTCTCATACAGCCTAGGCACGTTCTTTTTTTTAAGAGAATCGCTCCCCTTTAATCATGGCATATGGCATGTGTTTGTTTTAGGTGGCGGCATCTGCCATTACTGTGCAATTTTCATTATGGTCATCTACAATCCGGACTTGTGGTTTTAAAAATGGGGGCCAGATGGATTTACGGCCCGATTTCCGGCATGGTTCAAAATGGAACTAAAATGGGTAGCACAAAGTAATCAAAAAT
>JBAWVE010000293.1:0-1974 GCA_037147435.1 Parachlamydiaceae bacterium | reverse complement strand
TTTCAGAATCAAGCTCCGAAAGTCTATTCAATGCCTTGGCCATCTTCTGTTTCATTTCGGGGTTATTGATCGACTTGTTATCGATAAACGCGCCGCAAACCCTCATGGCATCCTTGTACTTCTTTTTTCCTGTATAGATAATTCGAAGCCGCTCGTAAGGGTGGCTTCCATCAAATTCGTCGGCTACATTTGCCTCATATAATTTGATAGCCGCCGCCTCTTTCCCCGCTTTTTCGTACTCAATCCCCTTTAAATTTCGATCAACGACTTTATCCATAATTGACTCTGCTGCAATACCATAAGCAGATACTAAATCGACATCATAATCAGCAGTATCTAACAGTGCTGCCATTTTATCATTTAGCGATCTCCATATCGTGAGCAAGGGTATGTTACCATCTTTCATTGACCTGACTTCAGATGCAACAATTTGCTTGGGTGTTGGCTTTTTTTGAGCAATAGATGCTTGCTCGGCCGCGTTTGGTGTCGTTTTGTGATTATTGCCGGTACTCCGTGGCTTTTTATTTCCCTTTTTATTACCGAAAAGAAACCAGATGGCCACCACAAGAAAGAGGACAAGAAGAGGTTCCATGACCTTTGTTTAGTTGATGAATGTTAAGAGATATGAAAACTCCCCCCGCTTTAACGGGGGTTTTTGCGTTTTGTTTGTTTTCATCAGTAAGCTCATTTGTCTTGTGGATCACTTCTTCTTTTGGTTCCTGATCAATCCCACCTCCCTGCGCTTTGCGGATCTGTCTCGTGACAGGCGCAGGGTATCCTTTTCCGGTTCGGTATAGTCTGGAGGCCCTACGTGGTTTACCTTCGGCAGATTGAGCGGCGGGGCTAATACCTGTCTTGTCTGTGCGTCCATTGCCGCAACAACAGCTGCGGTGATTGTTGCTATTTGATTTATATCCGTCTGCGTCTGCGTCTGTGCCGGTTCCGGCTCCTTTGCGTCAGAGAGAAACATCTCGCCCTTCCCTGTAAAAAACCAATCTATTGAAACACCAATACTTGATAGGTTTGGAGCAAGATTGACTGGATCTCTTCTGCCTTTCGCCCCATCATCAAGCAGGTAAACGCCTAAACTTTTGTTCCCGATTTTTTCCCCCATCTGCGTTTTGTTCAATCCGAGCTTTCGCATTACGGCGTAAATGCGGTCCACCAAGTCTGCGCTGTTAACCATTTTTGCGATATGTTTAAATAAATTTGCGTTTAGTCGAAAATGTTATGCGTTTTGCTTGTTTTTATTTGCGCTTTGTTATACATTGTAAGCGTTATGTTAGTTTAATGTAAGCAAAGCACGTGAAATAAAAAATGAGGATTCAGGGAGACCATCGATACAGTTACCGGGGGATTTTCCAGAGGATGGAAAAGGAGTACAAAGCAAAAGGCGTGACGGCAACGCCAAGAGCGATCGCATGGAGAGTCAAGCACGGGAAAGATGTTCAGACGCTTCAGGACTATGATACCATGAGGGCTTTGATGGATTTGGAGCAGACGGTTAGCCGGGATTTGGTGCGGAAGCTGAATAACGGTGATAAGGGGGAGGCGATAAGGGTGGTCTTGGGTGGGGTGGGAAGAGTCGTTGTGGGTTCAAATTTTATCAATCGGACGGCGGGGGCGAAATGACCAGTGAGGTGCACATCGAGGACATGCCGCGAATGCTCCTCGAAATGATGATTGATCTGAGAGAGATGAAGAATCAGATCACAGCAATGACTGAGCAGAAAGCAAAGTCTGAGCAGGTCGTATTCACGGTAGGTGAGGCGGCAAAAGAAATGCGGAGTTCTCAGCAGTGGATAAGGGAGAAGTGCAACGACGGCACAATCCCATCACATCGAGTGGGGTCTTATCTCCGGATTGCGAAGGATGATCTGGACAGGTACAAAGCCTCGAATGTCGGAGCAAAAGCAGCCGCAAAACTGGCGGAGATGAGCAAGGCAAGAAGAGTAAAACAAGCAGCAGCATAAC
>JBAWVE010000292.1:0-1986 GCA_037147435.1 Parachlamydiaceae bacterium | reverse complement strand
CGGAGGTCGCGGGTTCAAGTCCCGTCCGGGTCGCAAAGGTTTTGGTGTCGTATGCAAATTTATTTGTGTGCCATACGTACTGGTGGGCAACTACTAGCAAGATCTTTGTTGGCTTGGTAGCTCAGTTGGTACGAGCGAACGACTGAAAATCGTTAGGTCGCCGGTTCGATCCCGGCCCAAGCCACAAAGGATTCCTAGATAACACCTAACTCTAAATCTTTTTGTTCTTTAGCCCTTTGAGCCAATCGAACATATAAAAACAATAAAGGTACCAAAAGAATTGAACGGTGCCTAAATGATGTTCCGAGATTGACCTCTACAAGTGCACTAAATGCTATTTCACCCGCAAGGAAAATTAGTGTGAAGAGAATCTGCGGATCTCGCAAGAATTTAACCTTACGAAACCTAATAAATTGGAAAACCACAAGTGCATAAAAAGCCCACCAAAGCGGAGACTCAAGGGAGGAAATAAAGACTGCGATTCCTGGATTACCAATGAAGGGAAAAGGGCCATAAAGGAAAACGAAGGCTGGCCAAAATATTGAATTAGGATTACTAATCTTTCCTGGTTCAAGGATATGTCCATTTAGTGATGAAGTATCAGTTCCTACCTGCTTATCTTTATGGACTAAACCCATCGCTACTTTTTCATCCGAAAGAGTCTGGATCTTTTTATCTATTTTGAAAATCCCCAACATCTTATTGAAAGTAGAGTGGGGATTGTCTAACAAATAGAAATCGAGAGCGATAAGTGTCGAATCTCCATGAAAAGTAATGAGTTCTTTTGCTGGTTTCGTTCCCGTCCCGCTTCCTCCTGTATTGACATAGACTTCACTGATCGATTCAATGGTTCGTTGGCCGATACCCGATATATTTGAGTGGAAAATGAAACTCAAGGCATAAAACGAAGTAGTACTAGCAAATGCAATCACTGGTGCAAGCAAACCGGCAATCAGGAACTTCAAAATTATACGACGCATGCTGCGCTGGATTGCAAAAAGACAAGAGCTGGCAATCACCGAAATCATTAGACATGCCCACAGATAATTTTTTGTCGCGAGTAGTCCGTAGGAACCAAGAAAGAGCAGAAACAATGCCTTCTTATTCTTTTCCTGCATTAGGAAATTGAAGCCTGCAAGAAACGCTGTGAGTTCAGCGAAAATAAAAGATTCCCTTAATCCAATAGAACTCCACAGAAAAATCGAGGGTATGAAGAAAACTAGATAAATAACTTTTTGGGAAACCTTTCGATTGAAGCCACTCCCATTCAAAATTTCTTTTAACAAATAAAGACTTAAGGTTGCAAGTGAAATAGATAGCAGGCGAATAGAAAGATAGTCTGGAACACCAATCAAATTTACAACTTTGGCGGGGGAATACGCGATCCACAAAAATAGTTTTGGAGCAGTACTCCATCCGCTTGAATACTGTGGATTGACAGCTAGATTTGTTGTATAAATATTATTAAATGCATAAAGGTAGCCCCCTTCATCTGGTGCGAAGGCATATAGCCGCCCTAAGAGAATTGCCAAGATGGTATGCGTTGAAATGAAAATTACAATCAGACGATTTTTTGAAAGAATTCTCTCAGCGCCAGCCAGAATCCTGAGTCCCATTTGATGATAATAAGCCATAGAAGAGCAATTAGGACCTAAGTTGTTTTTAGCATGAAATCGCGCCACCATGTTCGAGGGTGACATAGAATACGAATTGAAAATCTCGGTTCTATTGGAGAGGGACAAGATTTATGACTCGGGTGACTAAAGATACAGCGCACCCTAATAAACTTAGGCTCGATATTCAGGTCCTGCGCGGCATCGCCGTTCTGGCTGTTTTACTCTTCCATACACGAGAATCTATATTTACTGCTGGCTATCTGGGCGTTGATGTCTTCTTTGTAATTTCTGGTTTTGTCGTGACTCCTTTGATCAGTCGTATCTTTATCATTGAGAATGGTCTTCAATCCAGTGACTCTCTAATTAAATT
>JBAWVE010000291.1:0-2012 GCA_037147435.1 Parachlamydiaceae bacterium | reverse complement strand
CAAAAGTGTTACCTTCATTTGAACCATGCCGAAAAAAGGGCAAAAAAGACGGTTGGATCGTATCTGATATTGTTTTGAGAAACCTTGGGATCATTTGATTTCCTCGAGATCATGTCCTCTTAGCCCAAGCTTTATCTACTAGTAGGGATTCAGTCGAACGCATGGCAACAGCCGTCGTACCTTATAGGACATTGCATCATATTGATGAAATATACGAGTTAGGTTTGGCAAAGCTAAGGGAAGTAAATGCTAATCTACAATTTACATCGCCCCACAGTTACATGGAGTGCGTTCAACTACCGACATCTAAAGAAGAACGGTTAACCCTCGACACGATAGTCAAAAATGAGGGTGGAGATTGCTGTCTCATGTGATTGTGGAAGCAATATACTTGCAATTCACGCAGAATCATCAATGCATACTTCAGCTTCTGCGTCGGCGTAGCTCTAGAAAGATAAAGGTAACCAAGAGCCCGACGACAATGATGACTACGCCTTTTGCGATGACTGAATTCGTGTTTAACGACTGTTTGAAATTTTCCCACAAGCTGGCTGTGGCTTTTTCCTGCGCCAAAAGGGGAACCATGCGCAAGACTTCTCCTTTATCAGAAAGAACGAGAAAATTTCCAATCGGTTGATCTTTGGCTATTGGCAGGTTGATGGTCTTGTTCCAGGCAATCTGAAACTTAAGTGCAGGCTCTTCCGCTGGGTAATACTCCAGAGACACATCCTCAGCGATATAACTTGCAACCTTCCGGTTACGTCCTGGCAAGTCAAGGGTGAATTTCTGAGGGCCCTTGTGCAGTAAAACACGCTGGACTTTTGGCTGGCTGAAAGCCGTTTCGAACATTTTCTTTGCATCAAGGAACATCTCATTGCGGTCATCCGTTTTCAACAGAACGGCAATCAGCGTGCGGTCGCCATCTTTAGCTGCTGCGATAAGATTGTGTCTTGCCAGAGAGTAGTATCCCGTTTTTACCCCAATGGCTTTCGAATAAAAATAACGGCCGCTGCGTCGTAATAACTTGTTCGTTTGGACCAAGGTTGTAGGCTCTTGCTTATTTGTTTTAGGGCGGGTGCACTGGGGTGTACGAACGAATTCCCTAAAAGTTGGATTTTTTAAAGCTTCTTTAGTGATGAGTGCCATGTCGTAAGCGGTGGTCTGTTGCTTCGGGTGGTGCAATCCATGCGGATTGTAAAATGTCGTGGACCGGCATCCCACACGTTCGGCAAAATGGTTCATCTCTGCTATGAACTGAGGGATCGTTCCCCCAGCATATTTGGCTATAATATTTGCGGCGTCGTCAGCAGAAGCTATCAACATACCATTAAAGAGGTCTTTCAGTGAAAGTTCTTCCCCTCTTTTAATTCCTATATGGCATCCGCCTGGCACAAGAAAATAGGCCGGCAGAGTGTAATTGGAACGGCGAAAGGCTTCTTCTGTCACTGTTCCAATGCAATCTTGGTCAGCTGCAATCATCACGTCCATTTTATCTGCAACCTTTTCCAGAGCACAAATGGCGGTCACGACTTTAGTGATGCTGGCAGGGTAATGCAGGGCGTGGGGATTTTTTTCATAGAGGATGGCGCCAGTATCTGCATTGATCAGGATGGCCGCTTCTGCCTGGATGGTAAGATCAAGTTTTTCTGGTTTAGCCGTAAGCGAAGAAACAAAAAACAAAACCAAAAGTACCAGAAAGGTCGTACAATGTTGCATAAATCCCGTTGATTGAAATAGTAAAAATCCTGGTATTAGACAGTGGAATTTTACCTAAAATGCCAGTTGAAGACAATCATAATAATAAAGTGTCAGGCGACAGGTTGAGTGAGAATATTTCTTGAAAATGAAAGTTAAAGAATATTCTTTCTTAAAAGAACTAATGTTTCTAGGGAGGTTATACCTCGACTTTGCACATTTTTTTGAATTCATCTTCCAATAGAGGCATTCTCCAGCTAAATCAATTTCTCGGAAGGGCAAAAAAGGCCGTTCCGTCGAAATTAATTACGCTGGAG
>JBAWVE010000290.1:0-2013 GCA_037147435.1 Parachlamydiaceae bacterium | reverse complement strand
TAGTTCAGGTGATCTTGGCCATCCAAAAGTGTTACCTTCATTTGAACCATGCCCTAAAAATGAACAAAGTCTAATGTAAGAAAAATGGGGGGGTGGTTAGTGCGCTTTGGGGCGCACAATATTAGGAATAGAAATAATTCTGACGACGGAAAAAGAGGACAAAAATGAGCCTATATCTTTTGACAAAAAGCCGTCACCCTGTGTCGGCTGAAATGAAAAGTAATGGTCTTCTTTTTGATTCATGCAGCTATGATAATAAATTCACAATTAAATAGCAATTACAAATTAACTATAACCGAGATTCGAAGTAGGCATTCCTCGCTTCTGTCGCCGTTGCACGACTTAATTTTGGGGTTGGATTGTCCATGGATTTAAGGCCAATGGACTATATCCAAGAAGCTAGAAAAATTTCCCTACCAGAACCAGAGCTGCGAGAAAATCAGATGAACGCAATCACGGGTTCAAGGTGTTATTTAAACCTGCAGATTGACGCTATTTGAGAATTCCACTTCCACTTCCGGAAACATATGGGCTCATTTGAGGCTTTCACTTAATGCCTTTTGGCATGTATTATCTTGTAGACTAGCGGAATTATAAACTTGTTCGACGACTTCTTGCATCACGCCTTATATCTGAGTAATTGATACGATTTCTTGTTGGATGCGAAGACTGTTTTGCTTATATGTTTCTTCGTAGAGATTTTGGATTGTTTTCTTGTCGATTTCAGGAAGTTGCGGTAAGGCTAGAAGTTTCTGGCAGGCATCCAGGCTTTCAGGATATTTTTGTAGTTCGTAAGCACATACAGCATATTCAAAAAGAAGTCCGTAATCATAGATCCATTTTTCAACGAACAATGAATCGGTTGGAATTATAGTAATCGCCAATTCAGTGATGTCGTATCCTTTTTGGAACTCCCCACGCAAACGAGCTTTATTGACGATATAGTACAGGGGTTCGATACGGGAAGGGCGGTATTCGTAGGCGTTGAGATAACTCGCTTCCACAAGTTTGCTCTCCATGTTCTGTCGATCCCGAATTCTGGCAATCTCCAATTTGGAACAAAAGACTTCTTCGGGAAATCCTCCCATTTCGGCACGTTTCTCATAGTATTTAATAGAGTTTTCCGGGTCCCCGGCAAACTGGTAGGTTTTGGCTAGATAAAAGACGTACGCAGAGTTATTTGGCTCATCTTTTATTCCTTTCAGGAGAATTTTAATGTCTTTCAGGTATCTCTCAGAATCTTTTGTACGCGCGCCATCGGAGACGTAGACGTACTCCAATCCGTTCAGGAGGCAACCTTTAGTGTTATCCTTAATGGTGATGCGTTCATGCAGCACCCCTTCCCAATGCCAATCCAGATTGGTGGCAATCAGTCGGGGTAGCAGGCATTCCATTCCGTTGGAGTGAGTGGGGATGATATAAAAACCCTCTGTGAGTGCGGGCATTTGAAAGTCTTTGGCAAAAGCGAGTATGTCGTCGGCATCCATGAATAAAATGTAATCCGCCTTACTTTTTGCCAGCTGCAAAGCCTCTTCGCGGTTATAGCCAAAATTTACCCAGGGCTTCTCATGAAGTTCACCGGGGATATTTTTCATGAATGATTTAATGATTTGCTGCGTGCCGTCTGTGGATCCAGTGTCGACGATGACCCAGCTATCGATGATTGGAAGAACGGATTGGAGGCAGCGTTCAATCACTTCTTTTTCGTTTTTCACGATCATATTGAGGCAGATAGTTTTCTTTGGAGATGGAGATGCCGCAAGGGAGGACGCAATCATCGCGCAAAAGCAAACAAAAATGAAAGTGACAGAATATTTTTTCATAAGGTGAATTTTCCGCCCAATACATGACGAATGTCAAGAAAAAAATAGCTTTGAGCATTTTCAGTTAAAATAACACGTATGTCGACAAAATATCCACATACGTGTTGATGATGTATTTGGTCAAACAGGATGTTTTGGCGATGATCACCTGTACGAGCAGGATCTTCGGTCAAAAAATAAAATAACAAGA
>JBAWVE010000289.1:0-2034 GCA_037147435.1 Parachlamydiaceae bacterium | reverse complement strand
TGTATATTGATGTTTCGGGTGTGAATGGCCAAGAATTTTCCCTGACTCCATGCTAGTGCCTCCTTGTTGTTGGTTAATGTTAAAAACAGACAGACCCTCCCTATAAACAGGCCTTCTGCTTTGCGCATTATAGATTTGTGCTTATAAAAAATCAAGGAAATACATGTTTTTATTGATTCGTTTTGTGTTTTCACGAAATAATCTTGATTAAATAATTGTTTATTGATATAACAAAAGTATGTAGTTAACAACAAATATTTGGGTTTAATTATGAAAATAAATGGAACGAGTTTAACTGCTTCGATAAGTCCTGATAATGATAATAATAACGATGGGGATTTTTCAGGAGAACTATCAGGTCGAAATGTTACGGTTATATCTGCTGTTGATTTGGCAAATATACAATATGCGCGTAATACTGACAGTTCAGGACGAGGTGTTATTAAAAACAAAGATGAAATACTTAGTGAATATCCCAACAACTACGATTTAAGATCAAATGCGGATAAATGTTATGAAACAAATCTTGATATATTTTTAAGCACTTCAAGTTTTGACGACCGGGAGGTGTATCAACTTTTGGAGGAGGAAGATGATAAAAATAGCTTCGTATCAGACTATTGTGCACGCCTTAAACAGGAAGCTATCGCCGTAACGAAGGAAGCTATCGCCGTAAAGAAGGAAGCTGTCGCCGTAACGAAGGGAGAATTAGTCCATAGAAAAGAAGAAGAGCTCCAACATGAAGTGGCTCAAGAAGAAACAGGCATTCTAATGACGGCAAAGATTCAGTCAACGACAATAGGGAATAAAGCTGAATTGCTTCAAGTGCTAAATGAAGTGGTCAAACTCCGTAATGAAATTTCAAAAGTAAATGATGAAAATTTCTCTCATATAACACTTGAAGAGGCAGCAAAAATTGAAAAATTGCTTGGTGAAGTCAAACCTCAGGACTTGATTGTTCATTTTCCAGATGGAAGTCAAGTACCCATTGCAAAGGTCGAAGGGGTCCCTCCAAAAGGATTTGTTGTTGAGCTTTTGCCAGGAGGCGGTCTTAGAATCATGGTGCGTGATGGCTCAGCAGTCAATGTTGGCGACGAGCTAAAAATAAATGGTGTTGAAATGAAAGTCGTAGAGGTTTTTAAATTTTCGGAAGGTGGGTTTGAAGTTTTGATCAAAGCAATCCAGCAAGCAATCAAACAACAGATGTATCCTCAGATGACGGACAAGTCAAAACCAGACGGTGCAAAAGATGAGGTGCGGATTGATAAACCTCGAACATCCACCGGTGTAGAGCTAAATCAACTGAAGTTAGCAGTGAATTTTACCATTAAGCTGGCTGGTCCATCGATAAAGAGACCTAAAATTGAATCAATCATTAGTAAAGTGTGGGAAGAGCAACTCAAATACGAAAAATCCATCGAGTGGGTGAAAAAAGCTAAGAAAGAGCATTACATTAAAGAGCATTACATTGTAGAGGAATACATCAAAGAAGATGACTTGGCATATTTCGTTGAATCTGAAGAATACGATCAAACTGTCATTGAATTACAAAGAAATATTACGGAACTTACTGATCTAAATACGAAAGAAAAGGATATATTAAGTAGGCTTGTTGCCTCTAAGAGTCATGATTTGAAATTATTTCAAAAATCGATCAGGGAGGTGACAATTGTTTCAAAAATCCATGCTAGCAATCCCAGCAAAGTCACGGAAGCAGACGTTGAAAAGTTTAAAAACGAGGTGATTGATTTCTTTGTCGGTTTCGTCAAAGCTGTGGGGGTAGATAGCTCTCCAGGTATTGGAGATAACGGAACGACTCCGGAAGTGGAAGGCGACGCGTAATCAAACCCCACACAATGGTGATATTATGGGGTCAGGGCTTAGATCCTTAGATTTAAGGGCATGGTTCAAATGAAGGTAACACAACAAGGCTGAAAAAAGCTACGGGCTTACACGTCCCTTTCTTTTTTGCTCTTTTTTCGGCATGGTTCAAAATGGAACGAAAATGGGTAGCACAAAGTAATCAAAAATCTT
>JBAWVE010000288.1:0-2055 GCA_037147435.1 Parachlamydiaceae bacterium | reverse complement strand
GACTTTTGATTGTCGTGTGTTACCCGTTTTTTGTCGTTTTTGAACCATGCCAAAAAAACTGATAAAAAACATTTTTATCAACGGCTCCAGGTTCGTTCTTCGAACAGGAAGCGTCAGAGAAACATCTAAACACTGAAAAGAATTATTGACTTTACTCAACATATTGAGTAAAATCACTCAAAGGACTGAGTAATAACTCTCAACATATTGAGCAAATCTATGATGAAAAAAAGAAAGTCTTTTGAAGTACTCTTAAAAAGGCTTCAAGAGCCACGTCGTTTTATTCAATCTCTTATAGGCCCACGTCAGGTTGGAAAAACCACGTTAGCACGCCAAGTTGCAGATGAATTAGACAGGCCAAGTCGCTATGTTACAGCAGATTTAGCCACTCTTCAGGATATTTCTTGGTTACAACAGCAATGGGATATCGCACGGGAACTCGCAAAATCTGAAGGAAAAGTCCTTTTAATCGTTGATGAAATTCAAAAGATTCCTCACTGGTCGGATATGGTTAAATTTTTGTGGGATCAAGATACTGCCTCAGGAATCGATCTTTCTGTACTGATTCTTGGGTCTTCTCCCTGGTTAATGCAGAAAGGTTTATCGGAAAGTCTTGCAGGACGGTTTGAAATCATTCCTATCACTCATTGGTCGTTTAAGGAAATGCACGAAATATTTGGATGGTCTCTGGAACGTTACCTTTACTTCGGTGGTTATCCCGGAGCTGCCCCTCTTTCTGATGAGGAAAACCCAACTCGTTGGATTAACTACATTAACGATTCTATCATTGAAACAACGATTTCTCGCGACATTCTATTGATGAATCAAGTAAATAAACCGGTATTACTAAGAAGATTATTTCAACTGGGTTGTAATTACTCCGGTCAAATCCTTTCGTATAATAAAATGCTCGGAGAACTACAAGATGCAGGAAATTCAACTACTTTAGCGCATTACGTGGATTTACTTGCAGGCGCTGGCTTGCTTACGGGATTACAGAAATTCGCAAATCAAAGCGTAAGACGAAAGGGGTCCAGTCCTAAATTTGCAGTTTATAATACTGCACTTTTGAGCGCTCAATCAGGAAAGAGTTTTTTGGAAGCGATGGCTGACCGAGTCTTTTTAGGTCGACTGATAGAATCTGCCGTGGGAGCGCACTTGCTCAATAGTATTCGAGGAACACAAATGGAACTTTTTTATTGGAGAGAAGGAGACAGAGAACTCGATTTTGTGCTTCGTTTGGGAAACAAGCTCATCGCAATAGAAGTTAAAAGTGGTCAAGAGTCTATCCATCATTCAGGAATAGATTCTTTTGTAAAACAATTTAAACCAGATAGAATTTTGTTGATTGGAGATCAAGGAATTCCACTAAAAACATTTTTATCAACGGCACCAGGTTCCCTATTCGAATAGGAAGCGCTCGTTAAAACGTTAAAATTGGAAGGAGAACCCCATGTCAAAGCCGTATGCAGACCAGTGCTCCCAAATTTCGCCTGTCAGCTCTGCGTAGAGATTAAAGATGTCGGCAGTATTTGTAGACATGTTCAAAACACCCCTGACTCCATCGTTCCCCTGCTTGCTTCCTTTGCGGTAAACAGATCACCAAACGACTGAAATTGATTCGTTACGTTCGAAGTTAACGAATTGAAAACAAATTGAGGGGGTATCAGAACCACTATCAAGTTCAAGTTTCCGTCGGTTGTCCACTGACGCAGATCCGATTTACGGATTATAATTCTGACAGTTTACGGATAATGCTTGAGGACAAAACTGAGAAAGAAATGGAAATCATAAGAACGGCGGACAAATTTATTCACCAACAAGTACCATACATAAATGTTGCAAGTTACTTGAAATAGTTTTTTTTAGCCTTGATCACCCTTGCAGTGAAAACTCTCGGTCAAAAATAAGGCTTGTGAGAAGAATTAGTGGCGTGGTTTTGTGTCGGCCCTCCGGGACTCGCTCTTTTGTTTGGGTGGTTCCCAGGCTTCACTCGTCCATTCGGGACAGCGCCTCAGCCTGGGCTAAAAACTATCAACCCTTCGGGTTTAATCG
>JBAWVE010000287.1:0-2076 GCA_037147435.1 Parachlamydiaceae bacterium | reverse complement strand
CGTGTTTGAAAATTGTCTTTTTGGTGTTTGGGGAAAATCAGTTATTGATGTGGCTGCGGGAATCAGGGAGGATAAAGAGTTGAGCAGGTACAATAAAAATATCCGGATATATAATAACACTTTTCGAATCTTTGACGATGTTTTACTTCTGAATTTATATGGCGTTGACGGATTGGAATGGAAAAACAATAAAGTGGAAAGGACTGCGGACTATCCTGCAAACAGAAAGAACGATAATCTATTTAAGGTAGAATATAGCGACCATATTAAAATTGAACCTTATAGCATTAAAAAATAAAAGTTTAATACAATTAAATTATGAAGGCAATTTTATTGATCCTTTTTTTATCCATCACGCTCTCCCTATCATCGAAGGTCAAGCTTCCTGCAATTTTGGGAGATAATATGGTGTTGCAGCAAAAATCCAATGTAAAACTTTGGGGTACAGCCTCATCCTTGCGAGAAATTTCAATTGTTGTTTCCTGGGATAAAAAAAAATATTCCACCATATCTGATAAAGATGGGAAATGGATAATTTCAATCAGGACATTTAAGGCGGGCGGGCCCTACGAAATTAAAATTTCGGAAGAGAATCAGATCGTATTGAGAAATATTCTCATTGGTGAGGTATGGGTTTGTTCGGGTCAGTCAAACATGGGATTTTCCGTTCGCGGATCGGACAATGCAGAACAGGAAATATCCAACGCGCAGTATCCTTCAATCCGGCTTTTCACAGTGGCCCAAAATCCGATGCTTACTCCTTCCTCTGAGGCGAATGGTGCATGGCAAATCTGCTCGCCACAGACCGTTGCCAACTTTTCCGCTGCCGCCTATTTCTTTGGTCGTGAGCTTCACAAGAAATTAAAGATTCCCATTGGCTTGGTACATAGCTCTGTTGGTGGAACACCTGCTGAAGCATGGATCCGTCGCGAGGCTTTGTCTTCAATTCCTGCGCTTGCCGTGCGGGCAGAAAATGAAATCGCACAGTACCGGTCGCAAGAAGAGGACAATAAAAAATTTGTCACGGATCGTGATGCCTGGGAACAAAAATATGGTGTTAAACCGCCCCCCATCAATGGTGGAGCCATTGGCTGGGCTGATCCGGCACTCGATACCGGCGATTGGAAAACGATCACACTACCAGCTCAATGGGGGCAGCTTGGACAAAAATCCGGTGGCGTATTCTGGGTACGCAAGGAGGTTGTCCTCCCGGAAATAGCAGCGGGAAAGCCGTTTTCGCTCTCTTTGAACTGGTTAAGTGAGCAGTACGATATTGCCTTTTTCAACGGTGTCGAAATCGGCCGGGCCAGCGATAAGGCACCTGCTTTCTATAACTTGCAACGGAGTTATCAGGTCCAGGGAAATCTTGTTAAAGCTGGCAGAAATGTGATCGCGGTGAGAATCGTTTCAGCCACAGAGCGTGCGGGAATGTGGCAGTGGGGGTATATGCTTGGTATGCCTGTACCTGACCGTAGCACAATCAATGATCAGTGGTTGATGAAGACCGAAAGCACGTTTGCAGCACTGCCATCCGATGCATTAGCCTCAAGACCAAAGCCAAATAACATTGCTTTCCGCAACGTTTCCTCTTCGCTCTACAATGGCATGATTGCGCCGCTCATCCCGTTCGCGATCAAAGGTGCCATCTGGTATCAGGGCGAGAGCAATGCATCACGCTATGGTGAGTATTACGAGCTCCTTTCGCTTTTGGTTCGGGACTGGCGTGCACAATGGGGGCTGGGTGATTTTCCATTCATTATCCAGCAACTCGTAAATAATGGTGCACCGACTAACGAACCAAATAAAAGTGCGAGCTGGCCATTTATTCGCGAAGCGCAGATGCAAGTTGCTAACAATGTGTCGAATTGCGGTATTGCTGTTGGCATTGAATTGGGCAGTGCCGTGACGATCCATCCACCGAACAAACAGGATGTAGGCAAGCGTCTCGCGCTCGTTGCATTAGAGAAGAGCTATGGGCAGAAGATGGAGTCAAGTGGTCCGCGTTATCACTCAATGAAAATTGAAGGCAACTACATCCGCTTGATGTTCACGCATGCCAAAGGTCTCCATGCAAAG
>JBAWVE010000286.1:0-2087 GCA_037147435.1 Parachlamydiaceae bacterium | reverse complement strand
CACCTGCGCTGTAACCATGCACGGAATCCTCTCCACCAACAAGCCACTCTTCGCCCGCAAGCAGACTCTTGTTCGACCACTGGCCTGAAAGCCTTAGGAGCGTTGAAAACTGGTCACTCAAAGGCTGCAAGCGCGCCATGTTGAGGTTAACACGCGTAAAGGTGTTGGTCGCTTTTCTACGGCTGGCGAGAGGATCATTGCTTTCCGTTCCGCCCCATAAACTGCCGAGACCCTGCGAAACCCTAAGGTCGGCAATGCTTCTGCCACCAAGAGAGAAGGTGTCATACTGCAATTGGGTATACAACGAACGGGTCTTGTCGTGAGCTGAAATTCGATCATGGAAATAAAACCTTGCATTGGAGGCTGTGAATCCAGCCTTGCCGGAAAAAGTTGATTTGCGATTGACCGTAAAGGGGTGAGAGATAAAAACATCGCTGCTGACCTCGTTATTATGAATACCAAGATCCGCAAAATCCTTTCCAACCTCAAAATGACCTTCAAGAACATTGATGCCGATCTGGGTGCCAACCGAATTGAGAGGTAAGAGATAGGCCCCATTGACAACATGCATGAGACTGAGCTTGTCGCCCATAAAACCTCCAAGTGTCAGATCCGAACCGGGAATGACGGCATTTGTCCACTCAACCTGACCTCCAAAACGGTAGCGGCTGACAAAATCAGAACCAAGGTTGTTTGTGGAGAGTGTGGCATGAATCGGAGAGCTGTCTTCAGCCTTGACATGAATATCGGTTGTGCCGGGAGCAACTCCAGGAGCAAAATTTGCTGTTACTTTAAGATCAGTGAATCTGGAATTAAGCACAAGCATACCCCGCTCCAGACTTTCTATGCTGAGCGCCTCTGATTCTGTTCCCGATGTCAGGTAGTTGCGGATAAACTGGCTGGAGTAGTTCCTGTTCCCCTCAATCATGATTTTGCCTATCCGGCCCTCAACAACCGTGATATTGACCATGCCATCCACAATATTCTGCGGTAAAATATAGGCCTTTGCCAGATTATTCCCCCGTTGCCGGTACGCTTCCGTCACCTTGTCGGCGGCTTCACGCAGCTTTTTGAGGTCGCAGCGTTGATTGATGTAGCCAGCAAGAACGGGCAGAAGCTCGTTCCCTTTTAAAACGTTATTTCCTGTGAGATTAAACCCTTTAACAACCACAGTGCTCGATACATCAGCAGACCCTGAATTTAACTGCGTACCCATATTGTCAAGAGTGGATACCACAGGTTCGGCCGCATTGACGCCATTCCAGGAAGAGATTACCAGAAAAAGAGAAAGCACTGCTGGCTTACATGCATTTTTGCGAAAACTGATACGATCAAACATTATTTTTTCAGGTTTTTTAGCATTTTCCAGAAAACACGTTACCGTTTAAGAGTGGATAAAATCAGAGGTTTGCCATCCGCCAGTAAACGTCACCATAAAATCCGGGATAAAAAAAAAGTATCTAATTTACTAAATTATTTGTTGACATAGAGCATATATAAAAATTGATAACCACAGCTAAGAGTGAAATTTTCCCATGCACTATAGCCACAAACTAAATTTTTCTCAGAACCGGAAAACATCTCATTAAGTTCCGAGGTGAAACATTGTCTATCGCATCCCAAAAAATACATTGCCGCCAGAAGTGAAATTATCAGGAGAAGAAGAGGCAAGGGAAAATCAACTTATTTATCCGAGGCATCTTCCTGTACTTCAGGACTCTTGTAGCTGCTGTATGCTTTTCGTATCCGGCTGCTGGAGTAGACGAGAACAAGTGAGGCAAAAATGGTAACAACACATCCCGCACGGATGGCAATCGCGGTGCCAAAATGTTCTGAAATGTAGCCGATCTCGATATTTCCGATTGGCATAAATCCCATAAAAACCATCATATAGAGACTCATCACCCGTCCACGGAAGCGGTCGTCGACCGTGCTCTGAATAGTGGCACTGAGGGTCGATACCGCCGCAACAAGCCCGAAGCCTGAGAGAAAAAGAAAAAAAAGTGCTACCGGCAGGACGGTGGTAAAGGTGATTCCGGTCAGGGCAAGAGCAAAAAAGATTGTCCCGCCAGCAATAAAAACAAGAC
>JBAWVE010000285.1:0-2116 GCA_037147435.1 Parachlamydiaceae bacterium | reverse complement strand
CCATGCCCTGTTACGGTTAAAATATTAGATTGATAGATGTGGGTAACGACAAGGCTTTAGCCTGCGCTACAAAACCCCTACTTAGTTCTTTAAGAGTTAGGCAAGGACAGCAATGCTTGCGCCTGCAGTTCCAGCAGCGCAGATAAAGGCAGCGACTCCGACAACCTTCCATAAAGCTCTTACAAGTCCATCAGTCTTATCATTGTTAGCCATTTCAAAAGCTCCCATTCCGGCAACGACGCAAAGACTGGAGATTGTCAGGGCGGCCCCAAGATTATCTTTGGCATAGACCTGGAAAGAGCGGAAGCTTGCAAGAGCCAAGCTGCACAGAGTCTTGACCGCTGGTATGATATGATCGTTTGTCACGACGCTAATGTTGTGCCCGCACCAAATAGCAGCGGCTTTTCCTTTAACATAGGAATTCTGGGCAGCGGTCACCACTGAGTCGAGAAACGATTGAATATTCATAAAAATCCTTATAATTTATTGTTTAATTCTACAAATTGGCAACCTTGGCAACTGGCTTCATGGTGCACGCAAAAATCCCGGTGGATTTGGTAAGCGCCTTGCTGAGTATCTGCATGCAGCAGTGCCAGTTTTTTTGGGGTTTCGCCAAAAAAACGATGTCCAAGGTAGGTCGCTTTCTTCGTTTTAGAAGAAGGAAGATACGCATAAAAATTTTCGAAAGCCTGCCTTTCATCATCCGATCCGTGCGCTTGGATATTGGCATAGAGGAACGGGAGGACCACATTGAGAAGAATTTCACGGTATAGGTCTGCTCCGACTAACGAGAGCTTCGACCCTCGTGCAAGGCTCAACTCCTTGGTTTCAAATATATAATGAGATTCCCAATAAGGATCCGAATAGGTTGGAAGCTCCTGTATTAACAGCTCTTTCATCAATTTCCACTGATGGCGATGTGTCCCCCGCCAGTTCGAACGCCAGCATTCCCACAAACGGTCATTCAAAGAATGTCTCTTTGGATCTGAAAGTAATTTGGCCAAGAAGGCCAGGCGGCGGACCGGGTGGTTAGCTGGGCGGATGTGGTCCAGTCTCAGTTGTACTCGTGTGCCGTCTTGTATACCGTCTCTCTGAAGCGCGGAGTCCTCTTCTTTCAACCATCGGTAAAAAGGCGATTCCCCCCACTTTTTTTCGAAAAATGGTTCAAAGAATCCACAAAAACGCAGCGCTAGCACAAAGAATTCTGACTCGGAAGTTATTTCTTTACGAGCCCTGAGGGCAGGTAAAGGAATAACTTCCGCATCCGAAACTGCGCGAAAGAGTGTAAGAAATGCCTCTGCATTATTTTTATAGCCCAGCGCGACACAAATTCCCCCTAAAAGGCAGTCTTCCACAGCGTCGACCTGCGTTTGCAGACGGTGCCACTTTTCTTCAAGTCTCCAGAGGGCTGCGGAGCGGAGAAGATTGAGAGTGTCGTTTTGTGATGTTTTGTTAAAAAATAGCCGAGCACAGCGGCCGCTTCCGGTAAAGATTTTGTAGGGGTAGAGGTCCAGATCAATTAATTTGAGCAGGCGTGACTCAGGGATGGTTAAACGGGAGTTGATGAATGTGGAAGGAATTCTCTTTTCCTTAGACGTGACAATAGGCCTCTCTTTAACGGGATCCCAATAACAGACGTGCAAAATCACACCATCATATCGGGGGTCTTCATGGTGATGATGATGATACCATCCCTCCTGCGACAGATGCAGCTCGATATCGCCCCGTAAATCGAGGTTACCGATTTTAATGTGGGCTTTCAGGAAGTCCGGACCCGCTTCACTGTTCCAAATGCCTGGGGAAAGAACTTCGATGGGATCGTTATTTGTGGAAAATAGGGGTTTGAAATATTTTTGTTCTAACCACATCGCCTGGAGATGCCGTTCAGTGAGAACATGATAGACTGTTTTTGATTCTTCAGCTTGGGAGGTGGTCTGTGTGGAGTGCAAGCTGCGGACAATTCTGGAATAGCAGGACGAGGCCATGACCGGGATACCTTCGACAATATTGAGTGTTAGACCTTACTAACTTAGGTGAAATCAGCATGGAAATCAAGACAAAAATGGGCATGGTTCAAAATGGAACGAAAATGGGTAGCACAAAGTAATCAAAAATC
>JBAWVE010000284.1:0-2118 GCA_037147435.1 Parachlamydiaceae bacterium | reverse complement strand
GATGATTCTATCGTAGATCTTGTAGCGCATACCAGGTTGAAAACCCCAACTGCCGTTGCAGGATTCATCATCGATGGGGTTGCGGCTTTTGCCGGACGGATCGATTTGCTGGAGAAGCAAGCTGTCGATATGGTCGAAACCCTGCTTTCGGATGAGAAGGACAGGATCGAAATTTTGACGAGGGAAATTTCTTTGCAAGTCAGGGATCTCCTGGACAGTAAGAGGACTGAGCTGATGGGGAAATCATGGAAATCGCGTCAGGAAATAAAACTATCCCTTCAGAACAGGGAACATCAGCTGGCGAAAAAACTTCAACGGATAAGATACCTCGCAGAGAGATATCTTTTTGTCAGAAATCAGAAGATTCTGCAAGCTCAAAATTTTGCCCGGGGATCGTTCACAAGGGCCGTAAACCAGAGAAAACAGCGTTTGGATGCATTCCTCCAAACAGTCAAAACCCTTTCTTACAGTAAACTGGAGAATGAGAAACATAAAATTGAAATAGCAGATCATAAAAGAATGATGACGGATCCGGGGGCTATCCTGAAAAGAGGTTTTACGATCACTACTTACGAGGGCAGACTGGTAAAAGATATAGCCCTTCTGAAAAATGAACATTCGATAAAGACTCATTTTTATGATGGTTCCGTGATAAGTAAAATTCTGGAAATAACTAAAACAGATAACAATGGCAATTAAAAAAGAACTTTCTTACAAGGAAGCTATTGGTGAAATTGAAGAGATTCTTCAACAGATTGAAAATGATGAACCAGATGTAGATCAGCTGTCTGAGAAGGTAAAAAGGCTATCTTTTCTTGTTTCGTGGTGTCGTGAAAAACTTCACAATACAGAAATAGAGATAGAAAAAATTCTAAAAGAGATAGAAAAGAATTAAAATTCTAGCTATAATTGTATGGAAATTCCTAATCTTTACTTTTGTTTCACAATTAGTTAGTACAAATATGACAAAAAAGATGGCAGATTCTAAAATTGATTTTTCATTCGAAAATTTACATTTTGCATGTTCGGGTGATAACGCCTGGGTTGAGAAACAATTGAACAATGTACTCAGCCGGATTCCTGCATTACTAGCAGTACATAAGAAGGGTGAAAACATGGTCGAGGAGGTGATAGATGTCCAGGAATTTACCAGCCGGCCGTCCAGACCCAAAAAATCAACCAGGACTGTGAAGACCAAGAAAGTTGTGGCAGCACCGAAGGAAATGGCAGCTATGGAGGAAAAGGTTGAGGCCCCGAAGGTCGCCAGAACCCCGAAAGCCCCGAAGGTTAAAGCTCCCAAGGTGCCTAAGGCTGCAAAAATTCCAAAGGAAAAGACGGTTAAAGTTGCCAAAGTGAAACCTTCCAAGGTTCCAAAGGTGAAAGCGCCAAAGTTGCCGAAAGAGAAGAAAATCGGTGGACTGAATGATTCTCCCCTTTTCCAGTTTCTCGCTGAAAAAAAGGCTGAAAAGAATCAAGTCCGGAAATTTTTGGCTACTGCCGTATACCTGGCACAGAGCAATGATCAATCAAAGCTCTCTACTCTTATGATTTCTAAGGCATTAAAGTCTTTCGGAATAGAAAAACTTCTGAATCCCAGCGACTGCCTCAATAAAAATGAGAAGAAAGGCTATTGTGTCAAAGAGGGTAAAATCTTTACAATAACCGAAAACGGATTTCTTTCTGTTGGTTAACGGATCCTAGAATTCTATCGACATTCCCAGAAGATAACTGATTCCTGCCTGCGGGAAGTAGCCGTCCATTTTTTGCCTGGTTCCTTCTGAATAGTAGGAATATACCCAGCCATTGGATTCATATTGTTTGTTAAACAGATTGCTAATATGCGCATAGAAGGTCCAATTTTTTACCGCCTTGCTATGAATGGTATAGCTGAATCGCATGTTGTGCACGGCATAAGCGTGTATAGAACGGTCTATGCTTGAAGTATTATCAAGGTATTGTCTGCTAACCCGTGTGGATTGAAAATTGATTGCCAGGTTTTTCGTTGTTTGCCAGGTTAAATTGCTTCCGGCAATTACAGCAGGAGAAAATGCTATATCTGTCGTTCCCAGGCTATTCGTTTTCTGTTCTCCCCAATGATCCCAGTCATCAACATATTCT
>JBAWVE010000283.1:0-2139 GCA_037147435.1 Parachlamydiaceae bacterium | reverse complement strand
TAAAATAACAGGATTGGCAGGATGGGTAGGATAAGCAGGATACCTTCGGTCGACAAGATGAGCAATACGAGAGCGGCGACACGTCGCGCGCGCTCTAAATTTATGATCCTAGCGACAAACTCTTCAGCTATTTAATCTGTTTCATTATTTTTTGCTTCCAACATATGCGCGGTTCACCTATGATGACCCTCTTTTTTCATGTGCGAGTGAGGATCTCATGCTCAAGACAACAGTCTACAGTTTAATATTACTACTTTCTTGTTCCGTAACTTCTCTTTTTGCGTTGCCGCTGCAACACGAGAATCAGCCGATAGAGAAAATACAGATAGAAGGCTGCAACCTGCCGGAAGGCTCCACCATTGATGCGGCTGGGATCAGGACGCGGATGAAGACTCGTGAAGGCGATGTCTTTTCCCAGACTGAGTTCGATACAGACCTTAAAATGCTCGTTTTGGAATACGATAAAGTCGAACCTTCCATCACTACTGTTGATGACAAGCTAATAATCAGCTTGAAGATCTGGACACGGCCTATTATTCGTTCAATCAAATGGCACGGCAACCATCACATCAAAGCTACCAAGCTGCAAAAAGAACTAGAAGTTGCAACATGTACAGTCTTTGACCGACAAGCCTTCAACCGCGCTTTTCATAAGCTCAAAACATATTACGTCAAACAAGGATATTTTGAAGCCGTACTTGATTATGATATCACATTTGACCCCCTGACAAATAACGTCGACATCCAAATCAATATCTGCGAAGGACGCGCCGGAAGAGTTAAAAAGATCCTATTCGTCGATTTCACAAAGGATGAAGAGGAAGAAATCCTCGATCTCATCGTCACGAAACGCTACTGCTTTCTCACAAGCTGGTACAATGGCGAAGGCACTTTCAATGAAGAAGCGATGCAGCAAGACCGCTTCACTATCCTTAATTTCCTGCAGAACAAAGGCTATGCCGACGCCATCGTCGACATTGACGTGCGCGAAGCATGTCAAAATGATCGTATCATCATTACTATCTCCGCAGAGCGGGGCCAGCCCTATTATTTCGGTGCGATTAACTTTGAAGGAAATACTCTTTTTTGTGATGATGATATTTCTGCACAAATAATCTTTTCCGAAGGCGATTTATATTCCCCTGAAATCATCCGCGATACAGTTAAAAAAATCTCTGATTTTTATGGCAGACGTGGATATATCGACGCCATCGTCGACTATGAACCACGCCTTGATTGTGAATCCAGAACGTACTCGATTCACTTTACTATCGAAGAAGGAAAATGCTATCGGGTTGGCTTAGTCAAAGTTTTTGGCAATTGTTCGACACAAACAAATGTGATCTTGCACGAATCCCTGCTGATTCCTGGCGAAGTTTTTAACATCATCAAACTAGAACTGACTGAAGAGCGCCTGCAAAATATCGGCTACTTCAAAAATGTCAACGTTTATGCTGTCAAATCGGAGGGCCCGGGCGGCCTTGGGGGACACTATCGCGATGTTCATATTGAAGTTGAAGAGACAATGACAGGAAGTTTTGGCGCCGGATTTGGCCTAAGCAGTGCGGAAAGTGTTTTTGGCGAATTCAACATCACTGAGCGCAATTTTAATTATAAGGGCCTTGGATGCTTCTGGAAAGAGGGGCTTGGCCGCCTGCGCGGAGGAGGCGAATATCTTCATCTCAACGCGATGATCGGAGCCAAAAGCCGCAAGTACGGCATGTCATGGACAAAGCCTTTCTTCCAGGATACCCCCTGGGTGGTAGGTTTCGAGATCGACCAGTCGAACAATCGCTATATTTCTCAAGACTATGAGATCAATGCTTTCAACATCAGCCCACATGGATCATATCCATTAAATCAGTATCTTAGACTTGGTGTGCACTATCGCTGGACAAATACATACATTGATCTCAATGGAAAGAAAGTTCGCAACGCAGAACTAAAAGACCAAGCCGAGCAGGCTGGAGCCCTTGCAGAAAATAACCAATCCAAGGCTGGCCACTATGCGCATAAAGAAAGAAAACTGACCGGCGCACTTGCGGAGGAATCCAAAAACTCAGGATTAATCTCTGCGTTCGGAATGAACCTCAACTACGACTCGACGAATCACCCTTCTTGCCCGACAAGAGGATTCAG
>JBAWVE010000282.1:0-2140 GCA_037147435.1 Parachlamydiaceae bacterium | reverse complement strand
GGTGATCATGGCCATCCAAAAGTGTTACCTTCATTTGAACCATGCCCTATTTTGATGACATTGGGCTAAAGCCTACGCTACATAATCCCTGCTTCAATCCAAGATCAAAAGATGTGGGTACAAGTGTGGGGCAAGCTTTCGCAGCGCTGATCACATAAAAGTCGAAAATTACATCCGATCAATAATTAAGTCAATTAAATCGAATTCATATATTACATCAACTAAATCAACATCTTTAATTACGACAACATCTTCATTTACATCAATTTCTTCACTGACATCAATGTCTTTACTTATATCAATGTCTTCACTTACATCAACATCGGCAATCACATCAATGTCATCGTCTTGGGAAATCATTTCTTCGTCAAATTCTTGAGACTTTTCTCCTCTACTGAAGAACACGCTAGCGACAGCAGTTACAATTAAAGCAACAGCTCCGAGCCCAAAGCCTACTGCCACCTTAACTCCCTTGTAAATGTCGCTCTCCTTTTTGATGGGTGCCAAAGGCGGAGCATTGTCTTGTGGTTTAACATCGGGGGCACTATGCCGTGGCTGACCCTTTGCAATGACTTGTGGAAGCACTCTGACAGGTTGCCCTTTGTTCGCCTGATTGACGCCGGGATCAACCACCGTCCCAGGATTCTTTATTCTGGCTTGACGGATCTTCTCAAGCGCTTTTTCTGTCTCTCCTGAAGAGTAAGCAAAGGTTGAATCCCCCATTTGGAGACTCCATGTTGTGTAATTTTCATCACTTACGACAAATTTTATATTGAAGTTTGTTCTGGTGTTTGCCTGTTGGATAGCGCTTACTGCGCTCTCTATGTTTCTTTTTCGCTGGGCAACGCTGTGATCGCGAATTATTTGTACGGCTGTTTGTTCTATTTGGTTTAGTTTAGGAAGGAATTTGTCTTTTAGTCGAGTTGCGCCGGCCCGTAATATTTCTGTATTCAAATACGTCTGCGGATTGTTTTGGTCAACATAACCTTTAATAGCAGTGTCTTCAAAAGCTTGTAGTGCAGCCAATATGTCTTGCTGGAGATCCCTGACTTCGTTGGATTGTATGAAACCGACTAGAGCTTGCTCTTGCTTAAAGTCTTTTATATCTACAACACCAACCTTGCTTTGAGCTTTTCTCAATTGCGCTTGGTGACCCAGGAGATCAGTTTCTATTTTAGATTCAACGTCATTTTTAAGTCTTCCAATACCGGCTACTGCAGTGGAGAGAAATTTCGACAAGTCCGTTCGGACAGCATCGAACTGATCATAGTGCTGATCACTAAGTTTTGCTGTTTGCTGGAAACCAAGGTTATCCACCATGGATTGAATTGCCGGAGACAGAATGTCCTTCATATGGACAAAATCCGATACAACTTGTGTTCCCACTTCTGTAGGGGCTGCTCCCGCGCCGGGAAGAGTCAATGAATTTGTTAGAAACATATCGATTGAGCGCAATACAGAAAACGTATTTTCGGAAAGGGCATACGCACAAGTAATGGCAGGTCTGAGAAGGTGTTTTCCGGCTGCATAAGCTAAGAATTCTGCGGGGGATTTTGGGGTTGTACTGAAGGAGCCTGCAGCGTTACGGGTTAATGACCCTGTGCTTTGAACCAAGCTCTGTGAGGTCGTATTCCCATAAATCTGGGATGACAGATTAGTATTGCGAATTAAATCTAAGTTCATGTTTAACCTCTAGTTCTTTATAGTTATTGCATTTGAAAACAGAAGTTTACAATACATAAATGAATAATGCAATCAAAATAAGGATTTCTTACCGAGAGAGCGCTTTATAGTATATAGGACTTTGCGAGCGCGGAGCATTTGGAGTGCGCGCGACTTGTCGCCGCTCTGGTATCGCTCGACTTGTCGAGCTCATAAGATGCACCAGAACTCAAAGGCCTTGATCACCTTTACAGTGAAAACTTTCGGTCAGAATTTTGCACAATGGCTGCATCGTGTGACGGCGTGTTGTGTGAGGGAGTTTTACAGGATCGGCAGGATGTAGCGGCAGGATTTTATGGGGATGGGTTTTGAGGGGATGGGTTTTGAGGGATGGAAATTGGGGCGATGATCACCTGTACGAGTAGGATCTTCGGTCAAAAAATAAAATAACAAGATGGGCAGGATGGGTAGGATAAGC
>JBAWVE010000281.1:0-2171 GCA_037147435.1 Parachlamydiaceae bacterium | reverse complement strand
CTCTGCTCACAAGCCATCGGGACCGTCATGGCGTGTCAGGGAAGCGGTGTCATTGTCAATATAGCCTCCGATCTCGCTGTCATCGCTCCCGATCAGCGCCTCTACCGCAAGTCCGGAGTCCCCGCTGACCGGCAACCCGTCAAGCCGGTGACCTATTCCGTGGTGAAGTCAGGATTGATCGGTCTCACCCGATATCTGGCCACCTACTGGTGCGAGCAGGGAGTCCGATGCAATGCCCTTTCACCTGGTGGTGTCGAGAACGGGCAACCGGAGGACTTCGTCGCGAGACTTTCCCAACTCATTCCCATGGGCAGGATGGCTCATCATGAGGAATACCAAGGGGCCCTACTCTTTCTCTGCTCAGATGCCTCTTCTTACATGAATGGGCAGAACCTTGTTGTGGACGGAGGTAGGAGCTGTTGGTAGCAATTACAATAAAATAAATATGATCCATAACCTCCTATTGACTGAACTTGAGATGCTTTTGAGTGAAAGCAAAGCTTCTGCTAAACAACGCGAGCAATCGACATTTGACGAAATGACGACTCCATTTCAAAACTCACTCGTCATTTTTGGTGCTGGAAATATTGGAAAAAAGACAATGCGTGCCTTACGCCTAGCGGGGATTGAACCTCATGCATTTTCCGACAATAATAGTGCGTTATGGGGTAGTGAAATCGAGGGCGTAACTGTCCTTTCGCCATCGGAGGCAGCCAACCGATATGGTAAGAACTCGGCATTTGTTGTAACTATCTGGAGAGGAGAGGGGACTGATACTATGGCTGAAAGATGTGAGCCGTTGCGACAACTTGGATGCAATAAAGTTGTGGATTTTGGTGCGGTTTTTTGGAAGTTCCCTGATCTATTTCTTCCTCATTACTCTTTTGACCTTCCTCATAAAGTACTTGAGCAAGCAGATGAGATTCGGAGTGCTTTCAAGCTTTTCGAGGATTTGGATTCGCAAAAAGAGTTCATTGCACAGATAAGGTGGCGTCTCTGGTTGGACTTCGACGGACTTCCTCGACCCGTCCAGCATGAGATTTATTTTCCACAGGATCTGGTGACAGTTTCTGAATCGGAGTCATTCGTTGATTGCGGTGCGTTTGACGGTGATACAATGAGAGATTTTCTAAATGTGCGAGGAAATGCATTTGGGCATTATACAGCCTTTGAAGCAGATCCAAAAAACTACCGCAAGTTATTAGCGAACGTCGAAAAACTTCCCAAAGATATCAAAGAAAAAATTACCACTTATGCCGAAGCTGTCGGAGCTCGTCGCGAGAAAGTTTATTTTGATGCTAGGGGTACAGAATCCTCTGGAGTAGGTGGCGGTTCACTTGAAATTGATTCTGTTCCACTTGATGAAATTTTATTAGGAAAAACTCCCACCTGGATCAAAATGGACATTGAGGGGTCAGAACCTGATGCGCTAAAAGGTGCTAATGAAATTATTTCACTGCATGCGCCAGTTTTGGCGATCTGTGTCTATCATCAGCAAAATCATTTATGGCTTATTCCTCTTATGATTAGCAAAATGTTTTCGAATTACAAATATTTTCTTAGGCCACATCTTCTGGAAAGCTGGGATTTAGTATGTTATGCGATCCCAACATCTCGGTGTGTCCCAGAAGCCTGACTTATTTTCCTTAATGATTTACAATCTATTTCCACAAAAATGAAGAACACCGCTTCGGTAGTTCCACGCGAGTGTCCAGTCTGTCTAGGGGTGGATAAAAAGTTAGTTTTTCGTCAAGACTTCTCTTCATTTTCTGAAGGTACGCTCATGAATGGCTACGATGTGACTGTTTGTCGTGGCTGTGGAGCGGGATTTGCCGATAATATCCCACTGCAGATCGTCTTTGATCGCTATTACGCAGAAATGTCAAAATACGAATGTAGTGAGAAGGGTGGAAAGCTTGCAGATGGCAGGGCCAAATTTTTTTCTGAAATTGCAGATGCGCTAGTACCTTTCGTAAGTAAATCAGAATCTCTTGTTGATATTGGATGTGCTACAGGAGGGCTGCTTGCGGAATTCAAGCGTAGAGGGTTTGAGAAGTTACAAGGCATGGATCCATCCCCAATGTGTTGTTCAATCGCTAAAAAAACATTTAATATTAATGTCATTCCTATGACGATAAGTCGGTTAAACGAAGTTAGTGATCGGTTTGACG
>JBAWVE010000280.1:0-2252 GCA_037147435.1 Parachlamydiaceae bacterium | reverse complement strand
TGCCAATCCTGTTATTTTATTTTTTTGACTCAAAATCCTCTTAGTTCAGGTGATCATGGCCATCTAAAAGTGTTACCTTCATTTGAACCATGCCCAAAAGACGGTAAAAGCTTTACGTGGCGTGCCGTTGTCCGCATCAAAGGTTTTCCCACAGCCAGCAAGTCATTCGAGCGTAAGCAGGAAGCTGAAGATTGGGGGCAGGAAACCGAGCGTGGCATTAAACAAGGACAATTCAAGTTTGCAATGCATAAGAAGCAACATACTTATGCAGAACTTATTGATCGCCTGCATAGTGATGGTGCTTTAGAACATCATCGTTCCTTTAAGAAGGTCCGTTCACAATATGAATATTGGCAGAGACGCATCGGCACCTATGCTCTTGTTCACATCACTTCAGAATTGATTAGTAAAGAACGACAACTGCTGATGGAGGGGCTTACTCCTAAAGGAACGAAGCGCAGTGCGGGTACCATCAACAGGTATATGACAGTCTTGTCTTCGACTTTCAATCATGCAGTCAAGAGATTACGATGGTTACACGAGAATCCGTGCGCGAGTCTGTTAAAGCTGAAAGATGATGCTAAGAGAGACGAAACCCTGAAAATTGAGGATTTTGCCCGACTCTTTGACGCTATTCGCGAAAGCAAGTCTCACTATCTTTATTGTATCGTATTGATTGCATTGACTACAGGAGCAAGACAAGGTGAAATTTTAGGACTTGAATGGAGTCATATCGATTTCGAAAATAAGCTGGCTCACTTGACCAAAACGAAAAATAGTCATCCCCGCAGTGTAGCATTAGTCGAACCTGTCATAGTCGAGCTAAAGAAGCTCTACGATTCCCGAAAATTGAATAAACCCCTTGTATTCGCCAGCCATACAGCCTTTGGAAAAATTGATATCAAAAAATCTTGGAGAGCCGCTCTTAAGAAAGCGAATATCTCTTTGACGTTCCATGGGTTAAGACATAGTTTTTGCACAATGGCAGCACAACAAGGGGCCTCAAATCTAGAGCTTGCGAGTGCCATGGGACACCGTACTTTACAGATGCTTTTGAGATATACCCATCTAGAGGCCAACCTCACCAGAAAATACTCCGAAGGCATCACAAAATCAATTAATGCAGAGGTATTATGAGGTTTTCCCCGACGAACAAATTGTCGTATTACTGATACAACAATTGACATTGAACCGAATGACTTCACATCACGATTATCGCATCATTGATGCGACAATTGAGTTGAAGAAGTTCTATATTGTGCAAATGAATTGCTTTAATATCCCTGATTTGGGATAATGGGGTTTTGGAATGACGGCAGAGAACAAAATGAAGGAACTCGACTGGATCGGCTCAAGCAAAAAGGCTCTTTTGAAATTTTCCATTGATATCCGAAAGGAAATGGGACATGCGCTTTATATGGCCCAAGTGGGAGGAAAGCATAAGAACGCAAAACCCCTAAAGGGTTTCGGAGGGGCAAAAATCTTGGAAATATGCCTGGATGATAGAAATGGAACCTACCGCACAATGTATACAGTTGAGTTTGAAGAAGTCGTTTATGTTCTTGATGCCTTTCAGAAAAAGTCTAAGGAAGGAATTAAAACACCGAAATCTGATATCGATAGGGTTAAGGATAGGCTTCAAGCAGCGCAGCTGAAACATCAAGACAGACTAAAAGGCCAAAATCGAGGAGCAAAAAATGACTAAACAAAAACATAAATCATTAGAAGAAATCGAATGTGAAGTCAGCAGCGGCAATGTTTTTGCAGATCTTGGCATTGAAAACCCTGAAGAAGAGTTAACCAAAGCAAAGCTTGTTTGGGAAATCGAACAAATCATCAAAAAAAGAAAGTTAACTCAAGTGTCTGCAGCCAAAATTCTTGGGGTTAATCAACCAAAAATTTCAGCTCTAATTAGCCGCAAATTGGCTGGATTTTCTGTTGAGCGTTTGATTCATTTCCTAAATGCACTTGGGCAAGATATAGACATTGTAGTACGGCCAAAACCCCGCAGTCGGAAACTAGCCATAATCAGCGTATATCATGATGTTTATTCAGGACATCATTGTAACATCCCTATTGCAGCCAGAGCCCGTTAAATACTTCTAACGTATGCAACTAGGGAAAACTCTTTGAATACATGAAACCTAATTTAGAACCTGCAGAGGAGGTGAGTGGACTTTCATCTGAAATCCACGCATTTTTTGGCATGGTTCAAATGAAGGTAACACTTTTGGATGGCCATGATCACCTGA
>JBAWVE010000279.1:0-2287 GCA_037147435.1 Parachlamydiaceae bacterium | reverse complement strand
GGGCGATCATTCTTAAATGGTGAAGGTGCCCCCTATTACAAATTATTATGCCTCAGAAGATGGCGTCAATTTACCGTCTTCAACTGCCTTTTTTAGGGTAACGAAAGGTGTCAATATCCTCGGGTATTTTGACAGTCCTATCGGCCACTCTGAGTCGTGCAGGCTCATTACCCAGTGCCTGAAAACCGAAGGGATTCCCGTAAACTGTGTCTCTTTTCCTATAGGTCATCAGACGCGCAGTGAAAAAATCAAACAGTTCAAGAGGCGACTAAAGCACTTGAACCATCAAATTAACATCTTCAGTGTCAATCAGGAAGACACCGGCCTCCTAATCAAAGATTGCTTTTCCATGCGCAAAATATTAACCCGTTACAATATCATCGTCTGGTTTTGGGAATGCGACATCATCCCAAAAGAATTTAGCAATTGCCTTAAATACGTGGATGAAATCTGGGTGACCAGCCAGTACATGTATGATGTCCTCTTAAAAGAAATTACCGCAAAGCTGGAAACAGCCCCAAAACTCTTTTATTTCAAACATCCTATTGAAGTTCAGCCTATCCACCAAGCAAAACTGACTGAAAAAGTAAACAAGGCCAAACCATTCGGCCTGCCGGAAAAATTCACTTTTCTTTTCTTCCTCAATTGGACAGTAAGAAGAAAAAACCCTCTGGGACTCTTAAAAGCCTTTAAAGCAGCTTTTCCTAATGAAGAAAATGTCCAGTTGGTGGTCAAATCACAAAACAGCGCAGCTTTCATCAACTCAGCAGAATTCCAAGAACTGGTTAATGAGGACTCAAGAATTATATGGCTTGATGGGGAGATAGGGGACAAACGGTTCGATCTCATGAATGCCTGCGACTGTTACATCTCTTTACATCGCTCTGAAGGATTTGGTCTGACAATGACGGAAGCAATGCTTCTTGGAAAACCAGTCATCGCAACGGGCTATTCGGGAAATATGGACTTTATGACCGAAGAAAACAGCTACTTATGCCGCTATAAAATAGATCCTGTTGGCGCTGCCACCTCACCTTATCCAGAAAATGGACACTGGGCAGAACCTTGCACCGAACATGCAGCACAACAGATGCGGAATGTGTATCAAAACTATCCCGAAGCTTGTGTAAAGGCCATCCGAGGGAAACATGACATAGAAACGCACCACAGCTACAACGCTATAGGAAAAATACTTCGCAAACGCCTGAATGAAATTTATCAAAAACAAGAAGACGAGTATCCCATCCCTTCTTCGACAGCAATTTTCAGGTTGAGATACGTGGCCATGCACCGTCTATTTGGCCCAATCAAGCAAGCTATCTATGCTACTTATCTCCGCATGCCAGACCCCATAAAATCGATCTACAGAACATGCCGCAAGCACTTACGTAAATTGGGCAAGCCAGGCATCAGCTGACAACTCTTTCCCGGTTGCATGCTCGATCAGCTCATGCCAGTTAAGGGTGTTACCAGGATTAAATAGCTTCTCGTTGAGAAACTCTCCCGATTCCTTTGAAGAAAATACAGGAATCATATCTTCAAGAGAGGAAGCAAAAAATTCGCCTAAAAGGTAGCTAAAATAGTATACAGGGGCCAATCCGATATGATATTTCGCTGCCCAATCGCAACCACTGGCACTTCCCAATGACTTGATTTTCTGGAACCTGTCCACCAACTGCCACCACAGCGCATTTAAATCCTGATCGGGATCGCGATAAAGTTCCCGCTCAAACCAGGTCATGACAAGGACCCACCGGCTAAATATGAGCTGCCGCCTCTTCAAGCTGACTTCTGCCTTTTCCCTCAACAGGCTATCTGAACGGGGGGCTAGCTGTTCCAGCGATTTGACACGATAAGCCTGTCTTCCGGCAAGAAGCGCCATAGCCTCTGTCGTGATCATATGTGGGGGCTCTTTTAATAACCACGGCAGGTCTGGTGTAAATCCCAACTCATAGACAGCATGGCCAAGCTCATGCAACACCGTTTCCATCCACTTGATTGTCGGTTTGATGTTATTCAGCGTTCGTACATCCCCTTCCCGATCAATATGTGTGCAAAAGGCATGCTGATTCTTTCCGGGACGCTCAATATTGTCGCTTCGCTCTAATACCTCTTCCACATCAAGATTCATCTGTTTATAAAACAGCTGCGCTGCCTCAATAATATCCAGACCATGGACAAGACCGTCTAACTCGGCAACATCCAGGGGATCTTCTTGACAAAAGGGCTCTGACCACGCCCATGGTCCAATTTCCTCCTTTCTAATGTGAAATCGTTTGATGGAATG
>JBAWVE010000278.1:0-2312 GCA_037147435.1 Parachlamydiaceae bacterium | reverse complement strand
GCGTTACAGGATGATAATTCTTTCCGTGCCCGAAAATCATTTGCATAAACAACTTTTGATAGTCTGGATTAGAGATGCGATCATGCTTGTTAAAATAGGCAATTGCTTCACTTCTCTGGTTATCTGACGTAAAGATATGACACAACTCTTTGATTGTTTCGTTTTCAAAAAATCCGGACTCCTTCAGACTAGAATGATTATAACAACTGTTACCTTCATTAGTTAGCCCATAAAACGATGTGTAATTAAATTTTCCCCAACGCAGCGTATGATCCGTCGGTGAAAATTCAGAATCTCTATTCGGGGATGTATCTGATGACATTTGGCAAAACCATCTAGCCAACCGCTTCAAATCGGGATTCTGGATTTTTTGGAACCAATTAAGCTCGCTTTGAAAAATTCCGGGATTATCTCGATTAGGCTGACCATTAATTGTTTCGATGAGGAGGTTTTGGCTGGGAAAGCTAATCTCAGCTGCACCTTTTGGAACGTTAGGTTGCCACGGGTTCCAACTAATCAGATGTTGCAGGCTCAATTCGGCCTCGGGAATGTTAATGTTGAATTTATGAGGCGAAGCCGCTAATAAAAAGAGCGTTAGGGTATCCCGTAACAGTTTGAACTCGTCAGGAAGAAGATCTTGGACAAAGTAAAAACCCGGGCTTTTTATCAAATTAAGTTCATTTTTATTATGGTTGAGTAATGCTTGGGTAATGTCTGTAGAACGCATCTTTTGAAGAAGCTCATCGTCTTTTTTAAAATAATTATAAAGGGTTTCAGTATACTCCCACAAGGGGGCATGCAATAATTCGCTAGCACCACCATTCATTATTACTTTTTGAAGCTTTCGGTCGTCTGGAAAAATAAAATTGGATGATTCGGGCAAGTCTTCGGGCCTTTTGTGCGAAATCGACAGATCTTCATGAGCTTGCGGATGATAAAGCTGAAGATAGCGGGTAACCCGATCTAGAGGAATCAGGTATTTGTCTTTAAAAAATGGGTGCATCTCCCGCAGCAGATTCACCTGAATAGCGATAGCCTTATTAATACTCACAATCTCTTCCGAAATAACCATTCCGGGATTTCCCCCTTTTCGTCTTCCAAGTAGAACTAAACCTGTCAGTTCCTGTAATAATGTCATTCCATCTACTGGAGAGACGGCACTCCAAAGCTCCAGCTGGCTAAGAGGGAGTTTATTGAGGACGGTAACGGCGCCGTGCGAGACAACACCAAATTCTTTAGATTCCAATGCTTTATTTAACATCCCTACAGCTGACTTCAGCTGCTTCAGGATTGTGTCCTTATCCGTAAATGTCAAAGCATTAATTTCCTCGAGCGTTGACGAGTGTGGGGCTAAAACAGGTGCTGGTCTTCCTAAAGCGTCGTGAAGAGGCAGGGACGGAGGGCCAACAGGTGCTGATACCGTCACGGGCTTATATTTACCGGTTAAAACAGCTGTCGGCTGAAGGTTGATTTGATCTTTAATTTCGGCTAAACGCCTACGCATGTCGTCCAATGTTTTATGACTTTCCACAACGTAGGCTTGATCAACAACCTTCTTAAGGAAAAGGGAATTAACCTTTCTAGCCATCTCCTTGACACCTTCGTCGAGGACACGGAAATGGGACAGTGTTTCCCGAGAGACAGGCTCTGTTCCTGATACTGCCTCGTTCAGTTTTTTAAATGTTTCTTCATTGAAAATGTGGTCGGCAAGAGCTTGCAGTCTGAGATCGCACTTAAATCTCTTGTAGGTCTTAGGATCCAATTTTGATCTTAAAAATGCCAAAATGGAATAAAACGTACAGGTCCCGGCTCGTTGTACTTGTACATAATCTGTAAACTCTTCTGGATCCGGAGAACTTTCGTTATGCAAGTATTCTCCACCAAGTATTTGTCCTCTCACATGATACGCATCGCGAGGTCCATAGGGAAGAACCGAGTCTTGAGTATCGAGTTGGCGCAAAAAAACTCGAAAATCTTGAGATTTTAGAAATTCTGGGGTGTAGTGTTCTTCCAGTTTAGAACAGACTTTAACTTTGTACCCAAACTTCTTTTGTTGATGTTCCTCAATCCCCCCCCCTGTATTGAATATTCGCAATGAGCCTTCTTGATTTTTATTGTCGAAAGATAACTCGTAAAGCATCGCATGGCCTGGACGTCCTTCCCATCCGCCAGGAATGAGTAATTTCCCCCCTGTTTGGATACACGTTTCTATTTTCTTCTCGAGGACCTGATCGTCATATCCGCAATCTATAATTTCGCCTGCCTGTTGCAACTCCTCGCAAATTTCTGCCAAGTGGTTCTTGGTAAGACCG
>JBAWVE010000277.1:0-2328 GCA_037147435.1 Parachlamydiaceae bacterium | reverse complement strand
ATGACCAACTGCTCGCAATTTCCCTGAATGGCATCGCGGTATGCGTGCAGCGCGACATTCACATCCGTCTGCTTTTCCTCGATCATCCACACTGGCGACACATCGTCCTTGGTGGGGTCTTTGCCCTGTCTGTAAGTTGGTAGTCTGGTTGGCTCAAAGATGTGGAAGCCCTGGACGACCTCCACCAGGCTGGCGTAGCGTGCCTGCAGTGCCCGCAAATACTGAGCCTGGGCGCTGGTGGAATCTATGCCATGCCGGGCGTAGGATGCTTTAACGGGCGCAGTGAAATACTTGATCCTAACCACTTCAGCATCTGGGTCTTGCGGCAGCAAGATGCGCTCACGAAAGAGCGCGACAATGTCCAGCCATTTGTAGGGTGTTCCTTTCAACCGTGAGTAGTAGAGGTTGTACCCATCAATGTAGATGATTGTCCGTGTCAATTGCGTTCCCAAAGTGAAAAGGCCACCTAGCGGTGGCCTTTTCGCCCTAAGCCCGAGCCAACCTAATGACACCGCGAAGGGATTGTGTCTTCCATTATACGCATGAAAGGCAGGATGTTGGAGGGTGCTCGACGGACTGTAGGTAGACGTTCGTGGACTTCATCTTTTGCAGGCGAATTTAAAGAGAGAAGCAATTGCCCGCCCGTCTAAAATAACTGCATTCCACTGTTTCGGTTTGTCGTCTGCATAAACCACTTTGCCTACTCCCATGCGCTGGTCGTAAACAGCAAGTTCCAAAATGCGGATTCTGTAAGAATTGCAGTCAATTTCACTAAATCGAACAATCGAAAAGTATTTCTTACCTTGATTTTCTTGCTCAGTCGAGAAATCATCCACTGACCATATTTTTACTAGGGCATCCATGCTTTGAAGACTGACAGGGTCTATATATAAATCTCGTTGCGCCTGTCCTAGTGATTGACCCGTATAAATCTTTTTCCAGTAATTGGATTCAAAACTCTCTGTTGTTTTGGAATCATGAATATTTGACCGTCTTTGTATTAGCGAAGAATCAGTCTTATCACTCGCATTTTTGCGTGCCATTTCAGCTTTTGCATTTTGGACCTTCAACACCATTAAAAGAGTACCATCAGTTGGGGTGTATACTGAAAATATACCACCCGCCAATTCAACAGCCAATCTTTTCCATTCGGAAAATTCGTATGAAATACCTACAACGGCGGCTTCATTTCCAATTGTAGTTAGTTGTTGCAATACCTTAGCCCTTTCACTAACGATATCTTTACCTTCCTGCTGAAATCCATCCTGAAAACTAGCAGCTTCACCGCCAGACAAAGTTGAAGATGATCGTAGTTGCGAATATGCGACTGCGGGGAAAATGGCGCACATTATAAAAATAATATCAAACAATTTTTTTCCTAAAAACAAATTGCTTAAGGCTTTCAATGGCATCGCAAACTTTTTCATATATTGGATATCTCCATGTGCTGCCGTCTCGGTTCGGCTTGACTAAGTATCCAATTGAACTTTCAGCGGAATACAGGGGGAGTCCATGGCTCCGCAGAGTCGAACTGCTGCTTCAGTGCCGATGAGTAGAAAGACAGCAACAAGAAGTGCGCGACGGAGAATTTTTACGCTGTAGTCGGAACCAAGGCTCGAGAGTTTGTTGGTCATATTGGTATTGGTTGTTTGGTGATCTGAACCCTATTTCCGGCACGATCAGCTCTTCCGCCCCACGAACCTTATACCAACTTATTGTTACAACAAGACTGTTGTTCGGCCACGTTCAATTTCATGCATGACCAAGCCAATCTTTGCCAAGGCCAACTTTTCTCTGTTTTGGCTCTTCTGCGACGACGGCGCGGACGACGGTGGCCGCAAGGATGGCGGTGATCTCGCCTGCGCGGGCGGTGGCAGACATCTCTGCCGGAGGGGGGAGTTCGAGGTTTGTCATGACGGATCCAGGGAATTGCAACCGTCAGGGATATTGATCGTGAACCTCCGAACAGGATGGCAATGCAGGGTAAATCGAAATCATGCAATGACAAAAATGCAAGATTTTCTTGCTTTTTTCATTTTGCAAGAATAAAATGCCGGTTTAGGAGGTCACAGTCATGCTCGAAAAAATCTCGCAAAAGCTGATCGGCTACCGCGTCAAAGCGGCGCGCGAGGCTAAGGACTGGACGCAGGATCAACTGACCCAGGGCCTAGGTCTCAACGACCGCCAGTCGGTCTCAGACATTGAAAATGGCAGGCGCGCGCTCAAGCCGGAAGAGATGCTGGCGCTGTCCGACTTGCTCGCCCGTGACATTGAATTCTTCATCGATCCGTTTGCTGTCGCTGGTGAAGCGCAGTTTTCTTGGCGTAC
>JBAWVE010000276.1:0-2342 GCA_037147435.1 Parachlamydiaceae bacterium | reverse complement strand
CGCCGGGGACCACCCCGCCCGGAAAATCCGTGCGTCGGATCAAGCCGGTCCGCAGTCCGATGGTTTCCCCAAGTCCCGTGGAGGTCAGGTTGCCGCCGACGGAAACGAAAACCCCGGGCTGCGGGTCCTGGAAGAGAAGGGCTCGCCGGGCCGCCAGATTCCGCTTGAGATCACCCTCACGGAGGATGGGGACGCCTGACCGGGCCAGGGCCCGCTCCAACTCCGGTCCGCCCATGTTGCGGCCGAGATCATCATCCCCCCCGGGCGACACCGCGACCAGGCCTCGCCGCAGGATGCCGCGTTGCGCCAGGACGCTGATCATGTCCGCCAGGGTTAACATCCGCCGCGAACTGACTGTGGTGGTATTGAGAACATCATAAACCAACCATAATCCCATCGGGATGGCACTCCTGTAGCAAAGATGGGAAAGGCCGGATTTTAGCCCTCCCATCAAGTATTTACCAGAAAGTTGTACAGATTGTTTGGGAGGGTTGGGAGGGAAAGATACAAGGGAAAACCAGTGTGCTAATTTGCTAGTGTGCTGATTTGCTAATGTGCTGGTGCCAGTTAGTTGGTTTTGTCTAGTCCTGAAATAGGTTTACCAAAAAAGTAAACTAAAATAAGGATTATGAAAAAACCAGTAAACCATTACACGGACGAATTTAAGTTACAGGTAGTTCAAGAGTATTTAAGTACAGATTGCTCTCACGTTGAATTACTAAAGAAGTACAAAATAAGCGGAGGGTCTTCTATTACCAATTGGATGCGTAAATTTGGGATGTCAATACCAGATATTCCTCAAAATACAATAATCTCTCCGGTGCCTAAACAGAAAGAAAAAACCTCAAAAGAGCAAGAACTCGAAAACAAGGTTCAACAGCTTCAAAAGCAGTTGGAATACGAGCAATTAAGGGTACTAGCTTTAAACACACTTATCGATGTAGCTGAGCGTGATTTAAAGATCCCCATCAGAAAAAAGCCTGGAGCCAAGCAGTAGCAGAGCTGCGCCCAATTCGTTCAGAGTTGAATATGAACGAATTGTGTGGACTGTTTGGCAAGACAAAGCAAGCTTACTATCAGCATTCAAAGTATGATTATAAGGAGGAAGTCAAATCTGAGATTTTGATTCAAATGGTTAATAATGAGCGAAAGGATATGCCACGACTGGGCGGAAGGAAGTTGTTGGTAAATATCCAGCCCTATTTACCGCCAGAATTATATCTTGGAAGAGATGCTTTCTTCAATTTTCTTCGGGAAGAAGGGTTGTTAGTTCGAAAAAGAAGGAATAGGGTCAGAACCACTTATAGTTATCATAGGTATCATAAATACCCAAACCTGATTAAAGGGTTTATACCTGAAAAGCCTCACCAGTTATGGGTTAGTGATATAACCTATATTGAAACAGCCGAAGGATTTGGTTATCTAAGCCTGATTACGGATGCCTATTCCAGGAAGATAATCGGATGGGAATTAGGTCCAACCTTAGAGGCAAAGTATACAATAAAAGCCTTACAAATGGCTATTAATCAACTTCCTAAAGGAACAAAGAATGTAATCCATCATTCCGATAGAGGAGTCCAGTACTGTTGCGATGATTACATCAAATTATTGAACAAAAATCACTTTCAAATCAGTATGACAGAAAATGGAGATCCACGAGAGAATGCAGTAGCAGAGCGGGTTAACGGAATATTAAAAGATGAATGGCTCAACCAAATGAAGTTGAAATCCAGAGAAGATGCTTTGCGTCAATTGACAAAAATTATCTCGATTTACAACAATGATCGGCCACATAGTAGCCTGGATATGAAAACTCCTAATTATGCTCATTCTCAATCTGGTGAGTTGAAAAAGCATTGGAAAAATTATTACCTAAACCACAACCTATCAAAAGAAGAAGAATTAATTAATAGCTTTGTCTAGCCCAACGAACGATGGTAAAACATTATACCATTAAAAAAACGGTTGGGGCTTCGAACCCCAAGCCGTTTTTGCCCAACAAAACTCAGGTTCGACATTGCCCATTAAAAACTAAAATGACAGTAAAGTAAAATCAGGATTAACAAAAAACGGTAAACATTTTTCAGGACGAGTCAGTTAATCCGTTGAAAATTATGTATTTATAATCACAGAGGGATGACATACTTGTAGCAAAGTTGGAGACGCAGGATTTTAGCCCTCCCATCAAGTAGTTAATAGAATTTTAATTGGTTTTTTTGGGAGGGTTGGGAGGGAAAAATACAATGTTTGTTGGGAGCAGCCCTATTTCGTTAGTACGTTTGCACATCTGCGCGTCAGTACGAATGCACAATACGTGAAAAACGTTTACGGGCAAACGGGCA
>JBAWVE010000275.1:0-2342 GCA_037147435.1 Parachlamydiaceae bacterium | reverse complement strand
GTTCAGGTGATCTTGGCCATCCAAAAGTGTTACCTTCATTTGAACCATGCCGAAATTGGGGTGTTTTTATGACTTACACAAATATCCCAATTTCCATCCCTCAAAGCTCATCCCCATAAAATCCTGCCGCTACATCCTGCATATCCTGTAAAACTCCCTCACACAACACGCCGTCACACAAATGCAGCCATTCTGCAAAATTCTGACCGAAAGTTTTCACTGTCAAGGTGATCAAGGCCAAATCCTCGTGTCATTATTTTATTGATTGACCGAAGATCCTTCTCGTGCAGGCAATCATCGTGACCAAAAAGAGGCATTCGGCTCCCACATAGATGAAATAGAAGCTTTCCCCTCCCTTTCCAAAACCATAGCTATGGAGTCCGGTTCCCAGCACATAGTTCACACCATACCAGGTAAAGCTCACGGCCAAAAGACCTGCGACGGCACCAATTGCCAAGCCAAAGTTACGAATCCGGTGGAAAGTGTACGCATGGATGACCAGCAGGTATACGCAAGCGGTGATAAAGGCCCACGCTTCCTTCGGATCCCAATCCCAAAAACGCCCCCAGCTTTCGGCTGCCCAGACTCCGCCCAGGATTGTTCCCGGAATGAGAAGGGCGACGCCCAAATACATCGTGTAAAGGATTCCTCTGGAGATTTCTGCAGTTTTTTCTTTGGCATCGGGACTCTTTCTAACGATCCATGATTTGATCAAATAGAAATGAGCCAGGATACCGCATACGGCAAAAGCGCCGTAGCTGCCGACGATCATCAGGACGTGGATGATGAGCCAGTATTGTGAATCGAGGACAGCTTGCACGTTTTCCATGCGGGCATCAACTTGTGTCAATTTCAGTAGAACAAGCAGAGCCAGCGAAGTAAAGGCTGCGCATGTCAGCACTATTTTAGAACGGGAGACCACGTAGAACACCGCGCCCATGATTAAGGCTATCCAGGGAACATACACAACCGTTTCAAACATATTCGAAACCGGAGGACGTTGTAAAATATAGCAGCGCAAAGCCAGAAGGGCAGTATGTAAAGCCAAGCCGATACATAGCGTCGTCATGGCATATGGAAAAAAACGGGAGGGTAGGAGAATCAATAGTAGAAATAGAGCGTAGCAGATGATTGTCATCTCAACGAGAGGGATTCTGTAGTAGAAAGTCTCTGCCTTAAGCTGGATCTCACTTGGATAGTACAATGCTTTTTCTGAGGCTTGTTTGTAGGGGCGTCCCACAAGGGTGCGATAGGCCACCTCATAGGCTGCGGAGAAATCGGCGGCTGCCTGCGCGACCAGTGCGTTCTGTATGCCCGTGGATTGCTTTAACGCCAGGTAGGCGTCGCGCACTTCTCCAAAATCTCTATCTGAAAATGATGTGAAGTTGCTGACAGGAACAAGTCGTTGGCTTTCGGTGGAGTAAACCTGCTGGGTGAGAGCATGCAGGGAGACCCACTCGCCCGGTTCCGCACGCAGGGGCAGCATTTTCAGGGTTGTTCCCGCGCTTCGCAGTCTTGCAGATAAGGGAAATCGACTTTCGAGCATCCGGGCTATCTCTTCTGGTGGAGTTTGTTTCTGCAGCAGATCAGCCAACAGTTTTTCGTATGCGCTCTCCTCTGTTGTGTGTCCGCCTTTGTAATCGGCAAAAGAGCGAAGGCGCTGGGATAATTGTTGTGATTCGTCCAAGATTCTTCCGGAAGCAGCAAGTGGATTCTCTAGTTTGGGGAATAAAGTGTTGAAGCTGAAGCGTTCCTGCGTAAGCTGCAGAGAGAGTGCAGATTTGAGGTCGGCGTAATGGATCCAGAACAAAGGGGAATTGTCCCATGAAGTATGGCCATAAAAATGCATCAACCACAACAGGTTTAGGGCTGAGGGGTCATCGACATGAAAAGTTTTGAGTTCTTCGCTCTTCAGTTTTTGTTTATGGTAGATATCGTATAACCACAATCTGGATGCTGACTCCATTGAGGAAAAACGTCCATTCCATGCAATTGGGAGGTCTTGTGTCGCTTGATATGGGTTTTCTGCGTAGGAGAGAGGGGTACCAAAGAGCAATGGGCATAGAAGGAAAATTAAACGCAAAGACGCAGAGGTTAATTTGTGTAGTGTTTTCATCGATAATTTGTGGAGGAGTGTTAAAAAATATACTTATATCATAATTCTCGTGAAAACGCAACGGCTCATCCAAACATGCAGGAGTTCCCGCGAAAAGAAACGCTGCTCTGAATATTTGAACGCGAAGAACGCGAAGGAGGCGAAGATTACGCGAAGGTTTTTCGTTAAGGTAAATCTTCGCGTAGTCTTCGCCTACTTCGCGATCTTCGCGTTCGATAAAATTCTA
>JBAWVE010000274.1:0-2372 GCA_037147435.1 Parachlamydiaceae bacterium | reverse complement strand
AGATTTTTGATTACTTTGTGCTACCCATTTTAGTTCCATTTTGAACCATGCCAAAAAAGAGGATTGAATCGCACCCTAACGACAAGCTGCTTTATGAATACGTTCGGTCTTTTTTAGTTGGATTAGAAATAAAACTCCACTCCTGCATTGACTCCCTGGGTCCAAAAGCCTTCCGAGTTCATGAGGGCTTTAGGAAGAGGTATTCCTACTAGGGTTGCTGTGGGGGGGTCCTCGATAGTGACTGATTGTGTGGGGTTGATGTTGCGGTCTATAATTTTTCCAGCTCTCAGCATCTGGCTGACGTAAAGGAAAGTATAGCCTACACGCACTTTCAGGCAGTCTGTTAATTGGTAATTCAGGTTGAGATCAAATTCAGGAACGACTGCAAAGCGGGTTTGGCTATGATGTCCACTATTAGTCGGCATCGTAAAATACCCCCCGGGGAATTCCTGCACTGTTGTTCGTCCGGTAAAGTCATTGGTCAGCAGGTGTCCTTTAATTCTTGCCTTCTCACACATAGCTCCCAATGCAATCTTCAGGGTTGCTTCTGCAGAAAAACCGCACCTAGAGAACTCTGCCCCAATTCCTAACTGGCCGCCATAAAAATTATTCTGCGATTGAAATTTGTCTTGGGTGATCCAGACGTCAGGGTCTGCGATAAAGGGGCTGTTGACATCAAAAGTAACAGATTCGTTAAAGCCAAGGTAACGAAGTCCGCCTGAGAGTCCATATTTAAGGTGGGATCCACCTTTAAATACAAGGTAGCTGTTGATTTCCCCACCCTGCATATCGTTGTGAATTTTAAGTACGCCTGTTCCTGAGAATACCCCTACTAAGGAGAGCGGCTTTGTCGCTTCTTGGCCTGTGACGACATCAAAGAAAGGAATGTTGTAATTTGGAGAACCCGGCGATCCACTAGAATGCACCTTCATTTTTCTTGATGCCTTAGGTAGAAATAAATAGTGGACATCGACTCCAAAAGCATGGCAAGCGTTGATTGGAAAGCCTTCACCCAGCCAACAGCCAAGAGAGAATCTGCCGCCAGAACGCCAATCATTAGAAATATTTCTGCCGCCCAAGACGACGGTTTGACCTTCTTCAACCAGGGGAACGGGTTCGGGTGTGTCCTGAATTTTCCAGTACAGGTAGTCGGCGCTTCCCCAAAAATGTTCCGGAAAGTCAGGGATATTGGCAAGTGAATAACACCCCAACCCCTGAACTTGAGTAACGAAAAAAAGGCTTGCAAGCAGGACAAAAACAGTAATTTCTTTCATGATGTTATTCCAAAAGTTCAGATAACGATTCTATTCGACCTTTCTGTTTTGGTTGGAATCCTTAGGCGATGATCACCTTTTCAGGAGACATATTTTGTTAACCGAAACTTTTCACTGTGCAAGGTGATCAAGGCCAATCCTTAATCATGCAACAATCCTTCGAGGAAAAAGTACCTTCCAAAAAATAGCATATCTGGACATTATCGTGTTAAGAGATTTTGAAATATGGATTTTGAAATAAGGAATTTCTGTGGTTATTGTTTTTGATTTGGATGACACTCTCTATGATGAGAGCACTTTTGTGCGCAGCGGGATGCAGGCTGTTGCCAAATACCTGGCAAGTGTTCTGCAAGAAGATGCCGACAAAATTTTTTGTGGATTGGATGCCGCATTGCAGAAACAACGCAATGGGGTCTTTGACAGATATTTGGAAGGGCGTGGAATCAAAAGCAAAAAACTCGTTCAAAAATGTCTGAGCATCTACCGTGGGCACGAGCCAAAAATCTCGTTGCTTCCAGCCGCACGTGCCTGTTTGAAGCGGTTTCAGCATCATCCCATTTACGTCGTGACGGATGGCAATCGGTTGGTGCAAAAACGGAAATTTTTGGCCCTGGGGCTTGCGCCGTTGGTGCGCCGGTGTTTTTGTACCTATGCACATGGCTTGCATAGGAGCAAACCATCCCCCTACTGTTTTGAAAAGATTTGTCGGTTAGAGCATGTGACTCCGGAAGAAGTTGTTTATGTTGCGGATAATCCACATAAGGATTTTGTCGGGTTGAAATCTCTTGGATTCGGCACCATTCGAGTCTTACAAGGGGCGTATGCAACGATCAAATTGGGAGAGGCTTACGAAGCAGATGTCACAATTAACACTCTGGATGAACTCGATGAAGCTTTTCTGCGGCACCACAAAAAACTATGGGCGAAAAATCCAGTTGGATTCCCCGTAAAGCATTTAATATATGAGGCTTGAATGCCCTCAATGGGTTATTGTCACGTTTTTCTAACATGCTCATTATCAACGTCAAACTAAAAACCTCACGGTCAAAAACAACAAAACACTTTCTAAGGTGCATTTTTTTGTCCACTAATGAAACA
>JBAWVE010000273.1:0-2381 GCA_037147435.1 Parachlamydiaceae bacterium | reverse complement strand
TCCTGTTATTTTATTTTTTTGACTGAAAATCCTCTTCGGTCAGGTGATCATGGCCATCCAAAAGTGTTACCTTCATTTGAACCATGCCATAAGAAATACTATTTTTTTAGTTCAGATACCCCTTGATCGGCGATGGGGCAGGGGTCCCATCGCAGATCAAGGGGTATCTGAACACTCACGTCTGATTTGTGTTTCGTTTAAAATGGCAAATAAGGCAGAATAAGCGCTACTTAAACGGAGATTTTCTGCATGCGCCGATCCATATGTTATTGTGAACCCAGCACAGCCTCTGCGGGTGAGGTCAACAATTGGTTATTTTTCTATACGCCCAGTATAGACCTGCCTAAAGGCACAAAGATAAAATTTGATTTGCAGAGCCAAGGCCGCGATATCGACTGGGAAATTCCATCGGCCGATCTCAAAAAAACGTCTAACATCATTTACGCCAAAATTGACAAGCATAAAGAGATTCCGGCTAAAGAAGTGGAATCCCCTAACAGCTTCACACCCTCTTTCGAATTTATTCTGCCAGTAAGACTCGATGCCGGTAAGCTGTTTACAATTACTGTCGGATCGCAAAAGTCTCCTAAGACCAATGGTAATCGCGCGCAGGCTTATTCCCAAAGACGCCGCTCATTCGAGCTGTATGTCGACACTACAGGAAAAGGCAAATACGAAGACCCCGAAGTTTTTACTATGGACATCCGTGGTAATGAATTGGTAAAAATTCGCGTATTAACTCCGTCTTTCGTCGCACGGAATAAACGATTTGATGTCGTTGTCCGTTTTGAAGATGAATTTGGTAATCTCACCAATCGTGCCCCTGAAGACACTTTGGTAGAACTCTCTTACGAGCACCTCCGCGAAAACCTCAGCTGGAAACTCTTTGTTCCAGAAACAGGCTTCATCGCACTCCCTAATCTTTACTTTAACGAAGTCGGCGTTTATACAATCCAACTTCTCAACACAAAAACTAAAGAGATCTTCCGTTCGTCACCCATTATGTGTTTTGCGGAAAACCCAAAACACCTCTTCTGGGGTCTGCCTCACGGGGAATCAGATCGTATTGACTCCACAGAAAATATCGAAAACTGCCTACGGCACTTCCGCGATGACAAAGCTTTAAATTTCTACGCTTCTTCACCGTTTGAATCCCAGGAAGAAACGTCTAATGAAACATGGAAATTGATCTCACAAAACATCGCTGACTTTGACGAGCTCGATCGCTTTACAACCTTCCTTGGCTTTCAATGGGCAGGGACCCCAGGGGAAGAAGGCGTCCGCCAAATCATCCATTTAAAAGATGGGAAACATCTGTTGCATCGGAAAGATCCTAAATACTCTTCCCTCAAAAAAATCTATAAAACCTTTACTCCAAAAGACATCTTGTCCATCCCCTGCTTCACGATGGGAAAAGGGTTTGATTTCAACTTCAAAAACTATGATCCTGATTTTGAACGCGTAGTCGAGATCTATAATTCGTGGGGATCATCCGAATGCACACAAAAAGAAGGCAATGAGCTCTCCATCTCATCCCCTGCTAAAAATGGGGTAAAAGAATGCGCTGAAGGGTCTATCCAAAAAGCCCTATTGCGCAACTGTCGCTTTGGCTTTGTTGCTGGCGGCCTGGATGACCGTGGGATCTATTCCGATTTCTACGAAAATGGTCAAGAGCAATACGCCCCAGGCCTGACAGCGATTATAGCGATGGAACACACCCGCGCTGCTATGGCAGAAGCCCTGCACAATCGTAGCTGCTATGCCACGACAGGAGAAAGGATCATTATGGGATTCTCCATCGCCGGAGTCCCTATGGGAGGAGAAACCACAACAGCCGTCAAACATGGACTGCGCATCAACCGTCACCTATGCGGCTTTGTTGCCGGCACATGCCAACTGACCAAAGTCGAGCTCATACGTAATGGCAAAGTCATCAAGACACTTGAACCTGATAGCTACTCTATGGAATTTACTTATGATGATATGACACCGCTTGAAAAAGTCGTCATTGATGCTAAAGATAAAAAGCCACCGTTTGTCTACTACTATGTACGAGTGACACAGGAAGACGGGCATATGGCATGGAGCTCACCCATCTGGATTGACTTTGTTCCTGTTTCGCCAAACGCACGCGCTGCAGCCCGACGTCAATTGTCGAAATTCTCGAAGAAACCTGCCCTTATTGAAGAAAGTGAAGAAGAAGAAGAAGAAGAAGAAGAGGACGACGATTTCGACGACGACTTCGAAGAGTAATCAACAAACCGCTCTCATGAATTCGAAGGGCATGGTGTCAACCTAAAGACACACTACCATTGGACGGGAGTTCGCCTAAAATTTGGAGTGCGGGGACTTGTCACCGCTTTGGATTACATCGACTTGTC
>JBAWVE010000272.1:0-2385 GCA_037147435.1 Parachlamydiaceae bacterium | reverse complement strand
AACTCGCCGGCCGAAGGTATCCTGCTTATCCTACCCATCCTGCCTATCCTGTTATGTTAAACCTGAGTGTACACACACACACACAACCGCCGGTAGAAGGTGTCTTGCCTATCCTGTTATCACAGAGGGACCATCTTGTTACAAACTGAAATCGATGCGATATTTTATTCCATCTTTTTCAAGATTGACAGTATTAGATTGGATGCTCGTGATAGTCATGCCATCCAGAGAATCACCGGTCATTAAAATGCGCCCGTTAATGATCACGCTCATGCCATTTTTCTCGCTAGAAATACCCGAGACTTCATAGCTACTGGAGATATTAACCACAGACTCTTCAGGGGCAGAGACCACGGTAATATTGCGAACGCTGCGTATGCCACGGACTTCCTTGATCTTTAAAATTGCCGTCGCCAACGCATTAGTCTGAGCCGACGGGACGCCGCCGGCTAGTATCAATTCTCCATTATCGAGTTTTGCTGTGACGTTTTTCAGCCCGTTACTTTGCAAGATTGCGGAAGCCAAGGTCACGATTTCCTGTTCGACAACGACCTTGTTTTCAAGCAAATCCGGATAAGGAAAGTTTGCGTTAAGGTACTCTGTGAGGCGATCCGACTCAGCTGCTGTCTTTAAATATCCTGAGACGACGAAGTGGCCAGGAGCAGAAGACATGACGTTGATACCCTTCCACTCGGGGTTTTTATCTAGGACTTGGTCTATTTCCCTCCAGACATATTCGTCGATGATCACGCCGCCGTCATCAAGGTGTTTAATAAAAGGCATGCCTCGAATGGAATACAACAGCTGATTTTTATCCGTAACTGTCAACACATGGCCTACAAGTAATAATTGTCCTGTATTGGAGTTAAAGGTGTATTTTACACTTGGGAATGATGCCAACGCGGAATCTAATAGTTGGGTGGGATCAATCTGCGTTACAACAGCGATGGGTTCACTGTGAAATAATGTCGAGGTGCCGACTCCGATAATCACCAGTAAAGCGGTCAGAATAGCAATGAGGATGAGGGCACCAATCGTGGTGCTAGGGTGTGTTTCAGGAACGGGTGGTATTTCCGGCACGGGGGCCGCTTCAACTTTTTCCGCTTCGCTTTTCTCTTCTTCTTTTTTAAATTCTTTAGGTGTCTCCGCTTGCAGGACTTTAACAATAGAAGGCATGAGAGGGGAGATAATCGTTTGCATTGCCCCTTCTCTATCGTACACCACAAAGGAGGAGGTTCCGATAGAAACCATAGTATTAGGCTTCAACGTCTGTTTCCCTTTAAGGGTCTGGCCGTCGATCAATGTCCCGTTGCGGCTTTTGAGGTCTTCAATGGTCAGAACATCATCCTTAGAGATCGTGATGCGGGCATGCTGTCTAGAGATGCTGGTGTCGTGAAAGATAATGTCACAAGCATTAGGGTCGGAGCCCACAAGGTAGCTATTGCCGGACTGCATGGAAAACTCCGCTCCATTATTCGGGCCGCTAAGAACTTTCAATAGCCAGCGTCCGGTATCTAATAAGCCAAAGTTTATTTCGGCAATGTTGTGTTTTTCGTCGTCTGATGGAGCATCCGTAAAGATGCTATCGTGGCGGGGTTCGTCATCTCGAGGCTGCTCTTTCCGCGGCTCTGCCAGGTCGGTCGCTGGTGCAGAAGGCCCTTCAGGAATAATTTTTTTTTCTTCAGGGCTCATCGGAGGGTCTTGTACTTGTGGATTCGGTTCGGGGCTCGGGTGATCATTCGATTCATTTTTTTCTGCATTATTTTGATCCGGGGATTTTTCTTCTGTCTTGCTTCCGGTTTGCGACGCTTCGTCTTGAATTTTAGCTAATGGGTCAGCATAAAAACGAAATATTCCACTCCCGATTTTGACACTATCGCCGTTTTGTAGCAGACGGGGAGTTTCCACTTTCTCTTTATTAATCTCAACGGGATTAGTCGTACTGAGGTTTTCAACCAAAATCCCATTGGGAGTTGTACGACAGATAAGATGTTTACGTGAGGCTGAGGGGTCTTCAACCAGTAATTGGCACACATCGGGATCTCGGCCAATGACCCACTGGTCGCTCCCTTCCAATGAGAGAATAAGTCCTTTTAAAGACCCTTCTTCCGCAACAAGTTTAGCTACCATGTCAATTCCCCAGAGTTTTGTCCATGCAGCGGACCATCCAAGGTTCATTATAAAACTAAACTCGTAATTTATGGAAGATCTATTTTAATAAATGCCCATAAAGTAGAGGTTAATCAGAGGACATGATCTCGGAGAGATTGAAAAGGATTGGAATTTGGTCTCATGACACTATATGAGAGGTTTATCTCTATGTACAAAGAAAATTCGTTCAAGAAGTGGAATGATCCCAAAATTACAAAGAAACAAGGGTGCGAT
>JBAWVE010000271.1:0-2420 GCA_037147435.1 Parachlamydiaceae bacterium | reverse complement strand
CGGTCTTACCAAGAACCACTTGGCAGAAATTTGCGAGGAGTTGCAACAGGCAGGCCAAATTATAGATTGCGGATATGACGATCAGGTCCTCGAGAAGAAAATAGAAGAGTGTATCCAAACAGGGGGCAAATTACTCATTCCTGGCGGATGGGCAGGACGTCCAGGCCATGCGATGCTTTACGAGTTATCTTTCAACAAAAAAACTAATGAAGGCACATTGCGAATATTCAATGCAGGGATGGGAATTGAGGAACATCAACAAAAAAAGGTTGGGTACAAAGTTAAAGTCTGTTCTAAACTGGAAGAACACTACAGCCCAGAATCTCTAAAATCTCAAGATTTTCGAGTTTTTTTGCGCCAACTCAAAACTCACGACTCGGTTCTTCCCTATGGACCTCGCGATGCGTATCATGTGAGACAACAAATACTTCGTGTTGAAGACTTGCATGACGAAAGTTCTTCGAATCCAGTGAGACTAAAAATAATTCATGGTGAATACTTGGATGGCGAAAGTTCTTCGGATTCAGTGATAAAAGAAATACTTGGTGGTGAATACTTGCATGACGAAAGTTCTTCGGATACAGAAGAGTTTACAGATTATGTACAAGTACAACGAGCCGGGACCTGTACGTTTTATTCCATTTTGGCATTTTTAAGATCAAAATTGGATCCTAAGACCTACAAGAGATTTAAGTGCGATCTCAGACTGCAAGCTCTTGCCGACCACATTTTCAATGAAGAAACATTTAAAAAACTGAACGAGGCAGTATCAGGAACAGAGCCTGTCTCTCGGGAAACACTGTCCCATTTCCGTGTCCTCGACGAAGGTGTCAAGGAGATGGCTAGAAAGGTTAATTCCCTTTTCCTTAAGAAGGTTGTTGATCAAGCCTACGTTGTGGAAAGTCATAAAACATTGGACGACATGCGTAGGCGTTTAGCCGAAATTAAAGATCAAATCAACCTTCAGCCGACAGCTGTTTTAACCGGTAAATATAAGCCCGTGACGGTATCAGCACCTGTTGGCCCTCCGTCCCTGCCTCTTCACGACGCTTTAGGAAGACCAGCACCTGTTTTAGCCCCACACTCGTCAACGCTCGAGGAAATTAATGCTTTGACATTTACGGATAAGGACACAATCCTGAAGCAGCTGAAGTCAGCTGTAGGGATGTTAAATAAAGCATTGGAATCTAAAGAATTTGGTGTTGTCTCGCACGGCGCCGTTACCGTCCTCAATAAACTCCCTCTTAGCCAGCTGGAGCTTTGGAGTGCCGTCTCTCCAGTAGATGGAATGACATTATTACAGGAACTGACAGGTTTAGTTCTACTTGGAAGACGAAAAGGGGGAAATCCCGGAATGGTTATTTCGGAAGAGATTGTGAGTATTAATAAGGCTATCGCTATTCAGGTGAATCTGCTGCGGGAGATGCACCCATTTTTTAAAGACAAATACCTGATTCCTCTAGATCGGGTTACCCGCTATCTTCAGCTTTATCATCCGCAAGCTCATGAAGATCTGTCGATTTCGCACGAAAGGCCCGAAGACTTGCGCGAATCATCCGATATTATTTTTTCAGATGACCGAAGTCTTCTAAAAGTAATAATGAATGGTGGTGCTAGCGAATTATTGCAAGGCCACTTGTGGGAGTCTCATTATACGGAAGCCCTTTATAATTATTTTCAACAAGAAGGTGAGCTTCTTCAAAAGATGCTTTCTACAAATAGTACCCAAGAATTACTCAACCATAATAAAAATGAACTTGATTTGATAAAAAGGCCGGGTTTTTACTTTGCCCAAGATCTTCTTCCTGACGAGTTCAAACTGTTAAGGAATACCCTAACGCTCTCTTTATTAGCGGCTTCGCCTCATAAATTCAACATTAACATTCCCGAGGCCGACTTGAGCCTGCAACATCTGATTAGTTGGAACCCGTGGCAACCTAAAGGTTCAGTAGGTGCAGCTGAGATTAGCTTTCCCAGCCAAAACCTCCTCATAGAAAAAATTGATGGTCAGCCTAATCGAGATAATCCCGGGATTTTTCAAAGCGAGCTTAATTGGTTCCAAAAAATCCAGAATCCAGATTTGAAGCGGTTGGCTAGATGGTTTTGCCCACTGCTCACAGATAGCGGCCAGTCTAGGTTTTCACCGACAGACATAACGCTATCCAAAAGAAGTTTTAGTGATACCTATAATTTTTTAGTTACGGAACCTGATAACTGTTATTCTGATCAGGCTCTCCGCAAAGCCGAATTTTTTAAAAACGAAACAATAAGAGAGTTGTGTCATATCTTTACGTCAGATAACCAGAGAAGTGAAGCGATTGCCTATTTTAACAAGCATGATTGCATCTCTGATCCAGATTATCAGAAGTTGTTTATGCAAATGATTTTCGGGCACGGAAAGAATTATCATCCTGTAACGC
>JBAWVE010000270.1:0-2435 GCA_037147435.1 Parachlamydiaceae bacterium | reverse complement strand
ATGTTGGGGTGCACTTTCATGAAAAATAGGGAGGTTTGAAAAAAGGATGCTTGCCGATGAGTTCTAGAGTCACCGGTTTTAGGGATTGCTTCCAAGTGTTGCTGAAAGCTCCCCTCTCGATAAACAATAAAGTTACATTTATAAAAAATAATGTTACCTTATTGTTATGTCCTCCACTCAGATACCGAAACCTCTGCAAAATCGGCCATTTACTTATGAGGAAGCTCTCAAATATGGGCTTACTTTACAAAAGCTCAGAAGTCTCGTCCAGGAAGGGGAGATCCATCACTTTGGAAGAAATATCTACCTTGAAGCTGGGCTCGATTACTCTGAGGAAAATCAATTTAAAATCGGAACTAGCTTAGTCGGAAAACAGTCTGCTATTTGTTTGATTTCAGCCTTATCCTATTACGAATGCACCGACATTATTCCCAAACAGACCTGGCTCATGGTATCTGCTAACAAAATTACAAGATATAAGAGCATTAAGCTTCTTAGAGTAGTGAATCCCTGCTGGGGGGTGGGGATTGTTCCGTGTAACGGATATTCGATTACTTCGCTGGAACGGACGATCGTTGACGCGATCACATATAAGACTAAAATTGGACTCCCCATTGCGACGCAGGCTTTAAGAAACTGTCTTGAGTCTAAAAAAGTGAAATTGAAAGATTTAGCTGAAATTGCAACTCAACTGGGGGTTTATAGAAGAATTAAAAAAACTCTTGAGGTGTTCGTATAATGTCGAGGATCCATGCCAAACTGATTAGCAGTCATATTCAAAAACTTTCGAAAGAAAAAGATGCTCTTTCATTCAATGATTTAAGGCTCCTCGTTGCTTTGGAACGAGCGGTTGCTCGGATTGAGGCGCATCCAAAACTTTCAGAGCATCTTATTTTTAAAGGGGGATTTGTTTTACTCAAGACCCTAACCAGCAATCGTTTTACTCGTGACATTGACGCACTTGCCGTTGACTTACGGCGTTCTCAGGTTCCAGATCTCGTAAGGATGGCCTTAAAAAGAGATTTGGATGATGGACTTTGGTTTGGAGAGATCGAGGTTGAGGATCTTAAAGAGCAAGGAAATTACGGGGGATATCGAATCAGCTTTCCCTTTCAAATAGGGGATCCACCCACCGCAGAAAGTAAGATTAAGAAATTATCTCGTCTGCATTTAGATATTGGCTTTGGGGATGAAATCGAACGACCCACGGCACGTGAAGAGATGCCATCACTTCTACCTAATAAAACTGTACTTTGGAGGGTCTATCCGCTGGAATTTATCTATTCGGAAAAGCTCCAAGCATGGGTGGATCGGGGACAAACCAGTTCTAGGGCAAAAGATATTTACGATATGACCCTGATCTTTCCGAAGTTAGAACCTCTGAAGGCTTGGAGTGCGGTTCAAAAAACATTTGAAACTCGTAAGACCCCATTACCAAAAACATTCAGTGAGTTTGCAAATACTTTGGATACATCGGTATTAGAGACATCCTGGCGAAGTGTTTATCTGATACCGCCGGAAAAAAAGTTCCTTGATACTTGGAACCTTTTTAAAACGCAACTCAAGATATTGGATGGCTGGCGAACAGATCACTTCTGATCAGCACTCCACTGGCCTCAGTGAATAGTGACAATGAATTTTGCCCCGTCGTATTGCTTCATCGGCAAAATTTAAAGTCCCTCTCCACTCAGAGATCGCAACATTCTGAAAATTTTTTCTACCGGGGAACTGAGAGTGTTTCAGTTTTGCAATCCTAGGAGGTATCTTGAAAACGCTGGAGAAAGTTTTAGTTAGCAGTCCTAAAAATCCACCCTAAAATAAGATCTCCTAAATCTTTTGCTTTGTTAAGGTCATCCCATTTTTTTTAGCGCGAATGAGTCCAAAGTCGGGAACTTGTACTTCGATGTAGCCATTGAGGATGCGTACAGTGATGGGATAGGGGAAGTGTCTCATGAAATCTCTAAAGTAAATTTACTTTTCAAATCTGATACTTAACTCGATTTGTCTAGGTTAATAGTTCTGCTGATGTGTAATTTTAATATAATCACACAATTCGCAATTCACACATTTTAAAATAGAAAAAATAGAAAGGATGCTTTGCGTAATCCGTCATCACCGATGAACAGGACCCGCAAGAAGTGGCGCCTCTGCGGTTCAATGCTTGGCACGCCCGGCACGGGATGAAGGCTGCAATGACGAGAGCTGCAATAGCGATGGTTACGCCTACGATGGACCACATGATTTGGATCATGGGTGGGGTTGTAGCATGTTCGGCTTATTATGCGGAGTGTCAATTTAGGATTGAGGGGAAGAGCGTGGGTATGTTAGCCTTTCTCATATTTAAAAATTCGCAGCATGAAAAACAGATCTTCCTCTGTTTGTTTAAGAGTCTGTTTTAAAAGGTCACGAACTATTAATTGGAGCGAGGCGCTTTA
>JBAWVE010000269.1:0-2439 GCA_037147435.1 Parachlamydiaceae bacterium | reverse complement strand
TCGTTCAGGTAATCTTGGCCATCCAAAAGTGTTACCTTCATTTGAACCATGCCAGTTTATCCCCTTTTTAATGCTGGCTACTGGCCAAAACGAACTGCTGAAGATAGACGGTTAAGGATTGACGAATAAAGACTTTAACTCATAGGCTATAGGTGTCATTTCATCCGAATCTGTAGGAGTTTATGTTTGATACGTGCTTGAAGAAGCAACAACAGATAAAAAAGCTTTTTAATGCTTGTGCGTCCGAAGAGTTAAAATATGAGAAAATTATTGAACTTGGTCGTCAACAAATCCCCTTTCCCCCCACTGAAAAGACCCCTGAGAATCTCGTTCGTGGATGTCAAAGCACGATGTACCTCCGCTCATACATGGACAATGGCCATGTGATCTTCCAGGCGGAATCAGACGCCCTGATTTCAGCAGGACTTGCCGTTATCCTCGTTACCGTATACAGTGGGGAATCCCCTGAAACCATTCTCAAGTGCCCTCCCGACTACCTGGAGGAACTTGGCATCAGCGCTAGTCTGACACCCAACCGGGCGAATGGCCTGTACAGCATCCATCTGCGCATGAAACAAGATGCCCTCAAGCACTATATGGAACAGGCAAAAAAATAACATCGAGCAGTGAATCTTAACAAAGAACCTATAGACATCAGTGTTTAACTGTCCAAAATCTTGGTTCCCCCGAAAAACAGTGCAAATATTTTTCGATTGCTCTAGTATCCTCAAACATATGGAATTTGAAATTTTTATTATTGCAATGGAGGAATCGTGTTTCATTTTACATCCGCTCTTTTAGCTCGGTTAATGCCGGCTGTATTTATATGTTTACCACTCGTTACAGCACAAGCTGACGAATCTCAGACTATCTCTCCGACGCCAACTGCCTCAGCAGGCGAAGCGCGAATTAAAGCAAAATATTATGGAGCTGAGACGATCAAAGCTCTTCCCCGCCTCAAGCCTTTGACAGCTCAGGAGCCTGAATACAATAAACTTCTCTTCAGACTTGAGGGGTATCCCAAGGGGAAAGAAATCGTATTGGAGATCAAGCGTCTGGCAAGTGTTGATCCGAAGGTGTATGAAAAAAAACTTTCTTTTACCATTCAGGATGACGGCTTAATGCTCATATCTAATACCCAACAACGCTTACAGAACATTGTGAGTAGCTCACGTGGATTTTTACCGGGTGAACGCGTGTATTATCGTTTCAGAGCCACTGACGGATCTGCTGACAAAGAGATATCCGGGGTTCCGACACCGGCTATTGTCAAGACGAAAGATAGCAAGGTAGCGTTGAAGGCTGAACTGGTTTCCATAAATCCCACGATTTATAAAATTGACCTGCCGATGATGAAAGAAGGAGAAGAGTACGATTTAAAGTCGACATCCTTGGGAGAAATTACCAAGGCTAAACCAACGTATTCCGCAAGTACACCGATCCATTACACCCCAGCCGGTGGCAATAAAGCAAAGGGTGGAGATGGGACATTGGAGATCCGCCGTAAAACCGGCGAAGTGTATACCATAGTGTTGCCTTGGGGATCTTCTCTAGAGACATATTTACAGGGACTTAAAGCATATTCCCCTAACTAGTTGTACTGGCGTTTATGAAAGGAAGCAGTGATATCGCTGAATGGCTTCAATCCGGAAGCCTGATCGGAAGGCATGACGGCACCCTTCTCTTGGGGTGGGGAAAGCGGCTGTGGCGCGAGAGTCTGGACTTATCCAGGTCTTGCCCACAGTTTTATTTTCCCGACTTTTTTTTAGAAGAAAAACTTCCCTGGTTGGAGCATGGGTATACCGCAATTATGACTCCACAGGAACTCCTGAACTCTCTTCCTGTAGCAGCAATACCATCTCCCGCATTATGGCAAAAGCCATGCCGAACCTTTTTTCAAGAGACATTTTCCCAACTGCAGTCTTCCTTTTCTGCAGGGGAACTAGTCAAAGCAGTCCCTTTTGTCAACGAGACGACAACGTCAGTCATGACTCAGGATAGACTCTTGCAGTCTTTAAGATGTATGATTTCCCATCTCTTGACAAGGCAGTGTGCTGGTGCGATTCACCCCTATGGAACTTGGGATAGAGGTGAAGGGATTTTTGGGGCAACTCCAGAAGTATTGTGTCAAATAATAAAACCTGAACGCCTTGATACGATGGCGTGCGCCGGAACAAAAGGTGCAGGTATAGCACCCTCTGATTTATTAAATGATACCAAGGAACTGCATGAACATCAAATCGTCATCCAGGGAATGATTGAGTCACTAAGTCCCTATGGTAAAGTAGTTGTGGGAGACCTCAAGCTTCTTCATCTCCCGTCTCTCACTCATTTACTCACTCCTATCCATGTCGAAATAAAAACGATGCCTCACATTGAGGCAATCATCCGCGCCCTGCATCCAACGCCTGCCCTTGGAGCATTTCCACGCAAGGCGGG
>JBAWVE010000268.1:0-2441 GCA_037147435.1 Parachlamydiaceae bacterium | reverse complement strand
TGTAAGCCCGTAGCTTTTTTCAGCCTTGTTGTGTTACCTTCATTTGAACCATGCCGAAAAAAGGGCAAAAAAGACGGTTGAATCGTACCTGATGTTGTTTTGAGAAACCTTGGGATCATTTGATTTCCTCGAGATCATGTCCTCTGAGCCCCAGAGGACATGATCGCGGAGAGATTGAAAAGGATTGAAATCTGGTCTCATGATACTATATGAGAGGTTTATCTCTATGTACAAAGAAAATTCGTTCAAGAAGTGGAATGATCCCAAAATTACAAAGAAACAAGGGCGCGATTCAATTCTCTTTTTTGCCCTTGGAACTGCCAACTTGTTGCAGAACATTATCGATTCGTATTCAAACCGGGCCTCTTTAGAGCAGGAACGGATGGTAGGGTGATCATCAAAAAGTGACACACTTACTCAAAATCCAAAGGGGTTTTGCAGTATAATGAATTATTAAACAAAAAAATATAAAAAGTGTTTTACAAATTAATCTTAATTTGGTTTAATAAGAAATGATGTTGGTTTTGTTTCAAATACGGAACAGATATTTATCATCGAAGACTTGGCCAAATGGCCAAAAGGACAGGCGGAGTCAAAATCCAACTGGATTTTGTGGCCATAGAAATAAAGACAGAAAATTAAATAATATTTTATGAACTTTGTTTAACGTTAAAGGAGTGTTTTTATGGACCCTCGTATAGACCAAACTAGTGCACCAGAACCATCTCCAAAACCCTATATTAACAGTCCGAATACGTCCAGTGTACCTTCAGAAAAAAAATCGGCTTGGGTATCACGCATCGCTGGTAGAATTGTTACCTGGGTCAAACCCAAGGGGGCAGGAGCTCCACCGATTACAGATAGAGCATCTGATGCAGCAGTTGCACTATTGTTAACGCAAGGACCTGATGGCAACTCGTTGACACCCGTACGGCTTTTAAGCACGGAAGAATGTAAAAAGGCAATTACGTATACTCGTAATCTAGGAAAGCATTTCGTTACGGGTACTAGACCACCTGATGCTGCAGAAATTAACCTAAAGATAGCGTCTGAATGTAAAACAACTTTTACAGCACTCTGCGATGTTATTAAGCGCAAATGTCCTAAAGAAAATATAGTTATTCCAGCAACGATAGATACAATACAAAAAATAATAGATTCCTTTACATCTAAAAAAATTTATAATAACCCTGAGTTATTATATAAAAATGTAAGAGAAGTTTTTGATTCAATCGATCAGTTACTGATAACCCACAGATGGGCTGCCCTAGGGGGCGAAGACGGTCGCAACTATCTCGTGATCAAAGATGATAAACTAGAGGTGACAGAAGCGCGAGATCTAGCTGAGAATGAAATGCAAAACGCCCATAAAAATGCGCCGATAGCCTTTCGTTCTTTTAGATGGTAACAGATATTTTTACCACTATAACGGTAAGAAAAACAGGAAAACCTATTCGTCGTCTTCCTTAAAGCGGTAGCCGACGCCGCGCACGGTCTCGATCCACACGAAGCCGGGCCCCAGTTTTTTCCTGAGGGAAGCGATGTGTACATCGATGTTGCGGTCAACAACAAAGGCATCGCTATTTTGGATATCATCAAGAAGTTGATTGCGTGTGAGCACCTTGCCGCGGTTTTGGACTAATCGGCGAAGAATGCCAAACTCAGAAAGAGTCAGGGTGATAGGTTTATCCTTTTTTCGCAATTGATAACGATCAATTTCCAACGTATAGGGACCAAATGTGCAGATTCGGACCTCCTTCTCGGGCTCTTTGCCTCGGCGCAACACAGCACGCACACGAGAGAAAAGTACTTTTGGCGAGAAGGGTTTGCACACATAGTCATCGGCTCCGAGTTCCAACCCTAGAACGACATCGAGCTCTTCGCTCTTTGCCGAGAGGATAATCACAGGAATCGACTTTAAATCGGGATTCGTCTTAATTTTCCGGCACACGTCCAAGCCACTCAGGCCCGGTAGCATGATATCCAGGATGACAAGATCTGGTTTTTCTTTTTCCACAGCACGGAAACCATTGATCCCGTTTTCCTCAATAATGAGACGATAGCCGGCTATTTCCGCCTGTAACTTAATCAGGGCGGCAATATCCTCTTCGTCTTCTATTAGAATAATTTTAGGTTTCTGCATAATATCACTTTTTATATTCTTTATTATTTTCTGGCAAGCTTATGTTTTTTCTATCAACAAGGGCGCACATCCTTGGGCAATCAGTTTTTTATTCTCTTTTTCCAAAAGCTCCCTTCCGGCAAAAACTGCTACCGTTGCTGATGACATCTGCGGCACCACGTATTGCTTGACAGCATGGATCACATCGTCCTCTGTTAGGGATAGCACGCGATCACGAAATGCCTGCCGGACGACCAGGGGCTTCCCTTCACGCATCCACCCATAGGCCAGGTCTCCGCGACTTCCCGGGGACACCGGC
>JBAWVE010000267.1:0-2474 GCA_037147435.1 Parachlamydiaceae bacterium | reverse complement strand
CGATCTTGGCACCCTCGCTACCATATAAATTTCTTTATTTTGACGACATTGGCCTAAGCACTCTGCTCGGGCATACCAGCAAGCCTCTTGGGAACCGTATACCCGAATTCCCTTGCAATAATCGAAGAAAAGGCATATAGATTTTACTCTATAGAATCGCTTGGAGGATTTAATGAAGAAGATATTTTTTTTGATCGTTGGGTGTGTCTCTACCTTTGCTCAGATCTCTGCTGACTATTACGGAAGCTATGAAGGATGCGCGAACTGCTTTGGATTCGAGTCGGTACTCACCTTCGACGTGGGCGGCGGCTATCGCAGCGATAACCTGAAATGGAAGAGAATTGTTTCACCCACAGAAGAAGTCACCGAGCAATGGAAAAATATCGGCATGGGGCTTGTTGAAACGAATGCCCGATTTCTAGCTTGCGAACACTACCTATTTAAAGCCGATTTCGATTGCGCCTGGTTTGATCAAAGCGGCCATCAGACATACGATGCCTCGACTGGTAGTGTATTAACTGAAAAATTATCCTCTCGCACAAAAGGGCAAGCATACAATCTTTCAGGTGCCCTAGGATATCAATTCAACTTTTTCTGCTCCCGTTTGTCTCTCGCTCCTCTGGTCGGCTATTCGTACAATTATCAACGGTTTAAAAACAACCAGTATAATAACGAATTGGACACGCCCGAAACGGAGACAAGCAATCACAATCGCTATAAATACCGTTGGAATGGTCCCTGGGTTGGAGCCGGCATTTCAGTAACGCCCTATTGTGACATTTCATTCTTTTTTGACTACGCCTTCCACTGGACAAAGCTGCAAGGCAATATCGGCGAACATTTTTCCGACATCTTCACTCCTGCGCACGTCAATGCAAGTAACGGCTTTGGAAATGAGTATATCGCCGGCATTGAGTATGTTTTTTGCGATGGTTGGTTCCTTGGCGCAAAACTTGACTATAAGCAATTTTGGGGAAATAAGGCGCATTACCATGCAGACGGTGATGAAGAAAATACCCCAGTGCATGATCTGAGTTGGAATTCGTATAACATCACACTTGATATTGGTTATAATTTCTAATGATCAACCCTATCGACGTTATTCCTCCTACTATTTTGCTCAATAAGGGAGAGGAACCGCCACGTTTGGATAAGGTTCAAGAGCTCTATTATTTGGACATCGGCAATCGCATTTTGGCTACCGTCAAAGCAGCATTGTACGATCTAAAAACATCGAGCTCAAAATTGTTCGAGGAGCTTCAGGAGAAGGTTGTCATCACCCCCCTTCCGCCGGTCATCGCAGGAATAAATAAGGTCTGCCATCAAGTAGAACGCATATTCAATATTATGAGTTGCCTTCCAGCCCTGGGAATCCTCTCAGGTTCTGTTCGTACTGTCTTGGGTAAGGTGCAAGCTATCTCCGGCTTGGCCGTGATAACCATTAGTGAAGTAGGTAGATTTGTTGCCGACAAGACAACAACGAATAAGGAACTTGTCAAAAAGTGGACGGTGCTATCTCAGTTTGGTCTGCAGCACCTAGTGCATGGCACCTTAAATGTGCTGCGCGGTACAGCAGAGATGTTAGTCGGATCTTATACCGGCGGGCTTGGGAATATTCCATTATTTATCCCCAATATCATCAATGGCCGTAACTTCACCCCTTACTACGATTATCCTAAAAAAAGCGGTATCCAGGAATCTCCAAAAATAGAAGATGCGGCAATTTAGGCGATGATCAACTTCATAGAGAGACTTTCGGTCATAATTTTGCAGAATGGCTGCATTTGCGTGACGAACTGCTGTGTGAGGGAGGTTTACAGGATAGGCAAGATATAGCAGCAGGATTTTTATGGGGATGAGTTTTGAGGAATGGAAATTGGAGTGTTAGTATAACCTACACTAACACTCCAATTTCCATTCCTCAAAACTCATCCCCATAAAAATCCTGCTGGTATATCTTGCCTATCCTGTAAATCTCTGACCGGAAAGGTGATCACGGCCCAATTTAGCTGTATATTAAACCCATAGGCGGCACATTTATGAAAAAAAACATTGGTGTTACAGATAGACTAATCAGACTAGTGATAGCAGTCGCCCTGTTGCTCTTTGCTGTGTGGCAAAGTAGCTGGATTGCGCTTCTCTTTTCTCTATTTACTTTCTATGAAGCATTGGCAAGCTGGTGCATCTTTTACCAACTCATCGGCAGAAACTCCTGTCCCATCAACCAAAATAAACAGAAGTAATTGTTAGGGTTGCCTGTAAGTGCTCATAAAATGGACGTAAAATCGTGAGTGAGCCCGTGCCCGCATCCTATTACCCATAAGTTGCTAATTTATGCCTGTCAGCTTATTATCGAATGATCCAAAGATTACCAGAAAAACTGAGGTGCAATTCAACCATCTTTTTTGCCCTTTTTGAACTCCTTTTGTAGCCCACACCCAAGTCATACTTGTACCCACATCTTTTTATGAGGT
>JBAWVE010000266.1:0-2489 GCA_037147435.1 Parachlamydiaceae bacterium | reverse complement strand
AGTGAAGTCTGGGTTAAAGCCACCCCCACAAGCAAGCCCCGGAGGGCGCGTCACAAAACCATGCCATTTGAACCATGCCTAAAAAAGAAGGTCGGATCCTTCCTTTGTTTTTTAGAGCTCTCCAGATTATGCTTCGCTCTCGATGATTTTGTTCATTTCTAGGATTTTCAAAGCTTCCTTGGCAAGATTTCCTAGCCATTCTTTATTGCGGTCAAGGCGGCGAGCATCTTCGAGGGCATCTGAGGGGCGCTTATGAACTTTCTGATTGTAACTGAAATATTTAAAAACATCTGTCTGCTCCACTTCACCAGTCTCAACATTCGTCACCTCTATTGTAGGAAGAGTATCCGCTATTGTCATCAGTGCATCCTGAAACTCCACTTGGGACTCCAAAATCTTCCAACGTTTTTCTATGTCAACAGGGCCTCGGGAGTCCATTTCCTTCTCAAAAGCCCTCGCAGACAACACCATCCCTCTAACTGTCTCTATTGTTCTTTTAAAACTCATCCTTGCGATCGGAACTCGCCACTGTTCGGCAGGGCTTAAACCCTCTAGTGGAAACTTGGCCACGCATTCAGTTGTCAAACGGGCATCGAATTCAGCTTTGGAAGAAGAGGTTGTTTTATCCCCAATCAGCCTTGTTAGATCGATGTCATCCAATTTGTGTCGATTTTTTACAAGATTTTTACCGTAAGCAAAAACGGCTGCTTCGATGCCCACATTGGGCAGATGCTGGTACTCCTCTACAATTCCCTTAAGCGATGTCCCGTGCAACTCGTCAAGCGCCCCAAATAAATCATCAATATTTTCATTCTGTAGTAAACTCATGAGACAACCTTTAGCCTGATCCACCTCGATATTTTCTTTCTCTTTAAGCACTGCTTCCTGTTCGCTATAGCTGATGGTTGTTCCGTCGGCTAAAGGTAACCTCTCGTCCGTATCCGGTGGAGTATTCTCTTTTAGATACTGGGAAGCAACGTCTTCCACTAATTCTTTAAACTTAGTCAAGAATAGGCCCATATCAAAATCGTCGAAAATCATTTTCTGAGCCTGTTCAACATTAAAAGGTGACAGTTGATCTGGTGTCAATACCAACCCCATCGCATACATAAAGGTGGTTAGAACGTGAACATTTCCTTGATGACCATGTTTGATCATACATTTCTCTATGACGGCCAATAGCGCTGAGGAGGCTGCCCCCTTAATTATATCATCAAGTGATCCCGTGCCCGATAAACACAATTCTCTCTGTCTGATTTCTGCCTGATATGCCGCAGCACACCGACCTTCTATCTTTACTCCTGCAAGATGAATCAATGTTCCTGCCGATTCTAACACGTTGTTTTTCTCTTCTAGCAGATTCATGATGGACTCAAAGTTAAGGAGCATTTCCGAGTAGAATTGAAGCAATCCCGGGGTATCCCCTTCTGGCGGCGTTCCCAACCAAGGCGTTTGATGCTCGATTTTATCTAGTATTCCGTCTTCTCCATTCACTAGCGCCAACCCGATTTCCTCAATAGTTCTAATACGGCCATCAACTTCCAAATACACTGGTTTAATTTCGCCTTCTCCTTCGCCAAAACGCAAGGATAAGGATGCCCATAGCGTCTTAACCCTCGCTTTCAATTGTTCAGCCTTAGCTTTAAAGGTGGTTTCATCCGTAATTTGTGCCATTTGTGCTAAACGTATCCCCGATACTTTCGAATCGGTCCCCCATTTTTTAGCTATCTGTGTTGCTAAATCCACAGGACTAAATCCACGCGTATTAACCAACTCGGATAGATCTAATCCCACTTGAGCAATCAAGGACTTCGCTGCACGATAAGCGAAAGGATTGTGAAGCAGAGTATTTCCATCCTTATCTTTTATGGACAAAAGTGTCTTGACTGCATCAGGATGGCTCTCAGCCATTTTTTTCAATAAAGGGAGTAATTTAGGCAGGTGATAGTAGAGAAGTGTTCTTCCCAGCCTGTCTTGCATAGACAAAAGTCCCTTGAAGAATGCATCAGGTCTACTCTCAGCCAATATTTCCAATATCGGGAGTAATACAGTTTCGTCATCGTAAAGAGGTGTAAGTCCTTTCTTATTTTGTATGGACAAAAGTTCTATGACTGCATCAGGATGGCTCTCAGCCATTTTTTCCAATAACGGGTTCAATGTAAATCTATCATGTTTATAGTGAAAAATTGTAGATCCATAGATATCTCGTATAGACAAAAGTTCCTTGACTGCATTAGGATGGATCTTGGCTAATTCTGTCAATAACGGGAGTAATTTAGGCAGGTGATAGTAGAGAAGTGTTCTTCCCAGCCTGTCTTGCATAGACAAAATTACCTGGACTGCATCAGGATCGCTCTCAGCCATTTTTTCCAATATCGGGAGTAATACAGTTGCGTCACCGTCAAGAGGTGCAAATCCACCCTTATCTGGTATGGACAAAAGTTTTATGACTGCATCAGGATCGCTCTCAGCCATTTTTTCCAATAACG
>JBAWVE010000265.1:0-2517 GCA_037147435.1 Parachlamydiaceae bacterium | reverse complement strand
TCCCATCACACAGCGTTCCGAATCTATGATGAAGGTGTTGAACACTCTGGTATCAGCCAATGTCTCAAATGAAACTATCTTCTCTATCTTTGAGAGCCTTCCTATCGGCGAAAAGCATAGAGAAAAAGGTGTTACTAGGTTTGAACAATTGGAAAGAGAAATAGATAACGCAAAAGCTCATCTAATTCCTATCCAAAATTTGATCACAGCTGTAAACGATCCCTATGCTAACGTTGGATTGATGAACTTCAAAGATATTATGGCGAAGAAAAATGAACTTGAATTCATAGTTGATGGCTTGTGGCCTAAAGGACAAACTTTAATTTTAGTAGGTACTGCTAACATTGGTAAGTCTGCCTTCACACTTAACTTGATGTTCGAACTTGCCGCAAAAACTAAAACTATTTTCCTGAATAAGTTTACGGCAATCGGTCAGCATACTTCTCTATTCATTCAATCAGAAAATAGTGCTGAGGGCTACAAAGCCCGAGGTACAAAAATAATCTCTGCCATGAATTATGACGATGACGTTGTCGAAAGAGTTTGGTTCCCTAAATTGAATCATTCCTGTCCGGTTAACATGACAGTTGTAACATGCTAAAACTGCATTTATTTTTCGATTGTTGGCTCGATAAAGCATATTCCAATATTTCTGTGCCATGGAATAGATTGCTTTGGATCAGTCGGGTCAAATCTTGAATACTCAAGGTGGTCTTTGACATAAATTTCTGGAACGCAAGCAGCAGGCACGCGATCAGGGCCACATAGATCTGGGAGAGAACGGCGTTTTTGGAATTGCCGACAAATCTTTTGATCTTGAGGTTCTGCTTGATGAAACGGAAGAAAATTTCGATTTCCCACCGGGCCTTGTAGATGTCGGCGATGGTCCGGGCAGGAAGGGTCATATGGTTGGTAATATAGACAAAATGCCTGTTTGTTTTCGCATCTCTGTAGCCAACCAGTCGTAGGACTTGTGCCTTTTCCCCTTCGCCAAATTGAATGAATTGGTCGGAGGTGACGCCGGTGGTCTTGTCCACCTGGTTTCGTTCAAGGATTTTAAAAGTGGCTTTGGCTTTAATCCGGGTGACGAAGAAGACGCCTTTTTTGGTCAGATCCTTGAACCAGCCGTAGTCGTTGTAGCCACGGTCGAAGACCACGATGGAACCCGGGGGCAGTTCCATCTTTTTGGCCACGGTAATTTCATGCTGCTTGGCTACGGTGACGTTGACCATGGCGGGCAGATCGCCGTTGTGATCAAGAAGGGCGTGGAGTTTCACCCCGGCCTTGCTGGATCGGAAGTCTGCCCACGGGAAAAGCTTAAGGCAAAGATCGATGACCGAAGCGTCAAGGCTGTAGAGCGTGTTTTTAAAGGAAAATTTGTGCCCGGGGGCCTTGGGTCGGCAGCGCGTGAAGAGTTCCCCGAATAGGGCTTCATAGAAGGTGTACGGGCGACTATTGTTGGCATCGGCAAAAGTTGACCGAGCCACAGGCTTGGTCCCGAGGTGGTAGAGGCGTGTGATATGAGCTTTCATGGACATGACGCCGTTCCTCAGGCTCTTGCACCCGGCAAGCTGGATATGCAGCAGGTGGATGAAATGATCCCATTGAGAGAAAGTCCTGGGTGTGCGTAGCGGCTTATGCTCCTGGGATAGTTTATGAAAGAGATGCCTCGGCACGAACGATAGCAATTGAGAAAAAATTCGGATAGTGCTTTGCATGTGCTGAATCCTTTTTGTTTGCTGTTGATGAGCTTCGTACCCCATCTATACAGCAACATAATGGATTCAGCACAGTTATAAAAAAGTGAGTTTTTTGGCATGTGCATATAAATCTGTCTCTTGCTCTTGCTAGTTTCTCAGCTAAAAGACTTTTAAAGAAAATATGAACCGGAAGTCTCGACCTTCGGTATCAAAATTTGAAATTGTATTACGCATCGTTTACGTGTAGACTTGGCTTGCTGCAGTTGAATTTCTCCATTTTAAGCCGGACACTAATGTTCTCTGATAAACAGTTCTCGTTCGAGGCCAATCATTGCATTTGGAAGATTAGTTCCTCCTTTATAGCATGCGGACAAAACATCTTTAACCGCAGTAAGTCTAGATTGAATGTACTGATTCATGCGACGCCTGCCTGTTTTTGTCTCAATTACGTCGTACGTGTAAAAGGATATCGCAAGCTTTTGTCAAATGTAGAATTTTCATCCGCTAATTGCAAAATTTAAACTACGGCCTCTGGTGGTCACAAATTTTTAAGTTCAACGGCTGATAAGTCTGGAGCAAGTCAGAGAGGCAGCTCGGCAGATTTAAGGGCCGCCTCACGGTGCCGGGCGGAAGCATCCCGGCACTTCGGCGCAAGAGCTTTCTTGGTGAGGTGCCGTCCCTCTGAGGCCCCCTGCAAGGGGAAGACGTTCGACTACGCGAATCACCGCTGCAACTCGAATTCAAGGTAGCGCAGCAGCCCTGCCAATCCGTCCAATCCCTGCCCTTGCACCCAATCCACAGGCCTCATGCCCTCGAA
>JBAWVE010000264.1:0-2548 GCA_037147435.1 Parachlamydiaceae bacterium | reverse complement strand
GGCTTATGGCTGGCAGTACGAGGAGGTTTGGGAGTATGGCAGCGGTTATAAGGTGGATAATCAGCCCAAACTAGATGAGGTGTTGGAGCGTATTAGGCTTAAGCATTTTGATATTCTGATGGTCTTTTCAATGGATAGATTTTCCCGCCAATCACCAAGCAAGATTAATGCCCTTTTGGACAGGATCGTTGAGCAACATCATTGCCGATTCATTGCGCTTCAACAAGGAATCGACAGTGAGAATGAGTTAACTTGGCATGTGGTAAAGCCGCTATTTACTTATTTCGCCAATAAGTTTTCCAAAGACTTGGGAGAGAAGGTTAAGAAGGGAATCGCTCAAAAGAAGGCTAAAGGAGTCTATAAAGGCGGTAGACCGACGAAGAGGGCGGATTTACAAGCAATCGAGGCATTAAAGACCAAAGGTTTAAGTTTAAGGTCTATTGCTGCGGAAATTAACCAAAATAGATCACCCAAAAAGAAGATCAGCTATTCAACTATTCAAAGATTGTTGCAAAAACATAGGTAGGAATTTATGTATAGAAATCCGTCATTTTGGACCGTTGCAGAAAGAGTTATTTTTGAAACAAAAACTGAGGGTAAATCACCTTAGATTTTTGGGCTCTAAGGTCGAAAATTGAAAAAAGCTAATATGGGCCTTCCAAAATTTCCCTGGTGACTTCTGGAGGGCCTCTGGATGCCCCTTTGTCGCTTGTGAAAACGCTTTCGAGGCTTCTGAAGGGGGTCTGTTTTGCCTCTAAATTGTCATAAGTCACTGAAAATAAACAAAGTCGTGAAAAAACTATGTATGTTTTGAAAAAAATTTGTCTTGGTGCGAGGGTACACACGGTTTTAAAGAAATTTTTTGAAGGTTTTTTGCAGTTTTTAGAAGTTTTTGGGCAGTTTCAGGCGGTTTTTTAAAGTTTTCGGATGGGGTGTTTTTAGTCCTGATTTTTCTTAACTAATTGGAAATAAAGAAAGTCCTCCTACGCAGAGCAAATACTCTGCGTAGTTTTTTAATTTGGAGAGGACTGTTTAAAGGGGTTATAACGGAAATAACTTACTGTATCTTATTTAGTTGCCTATTTCAGAAAAATTATTTCCAGCATCTACACAGGAAATTAGTTATTTTTTCAGCTTTAACCTTTGAAAAGTGTCCCAAAATAAAAATTTTTTCTCTTGGAAATTATTAGGGTTGCAAAAAATGATGGCTCCATTGATTTGGAGCTCCTCAAAGCGGATGCTATACTGATCTTATAAGGACAAGAAGGAAATCAGTTTTGTAAAGCGCTTGCTAAAAACGTCTAAAATCTTCAAAAATTATTCTCCGCTTTTCACACAGTAGATTTAGGTTTTTCGCATTAGATTAAGCCAAAAAGTGATACAAAAAATAAATTTTTTCTGCTTCATGTTATTGAGGTTACAGAAAAAGGGGCATCGAACTATTTGGAGGTGCTCAAAACATGAGATATAGTTGAATTATAGGGACAAGAAGGAAGTCCTAGTCTTAGTGTTTACCTTCCATAAGTTTTTTAGCTTAAGGGAGCAACTGTAAGGAGGTTCAAGTTACCCAGCCCAATCATCCTCTCATCTAGTTAGCGTATTTTAAGCTAACGTCTAAGCCATCTTCTGGCGAAAAGTTTTTCAGTTAATCTTTTGTTTATGTTAGGCCAAGGGAATTAGTGTCTCTACGGCATGGATTCTTTATTGCCAAAATTCTGTCTTCAAGACGGTTTCGTGCCGTTTTGTCTTTAATTTTTAGAAAATCGAAAGGATACCATGCGAAATGTTAGACAAAAAATTAAATGGAATGATGGACTGTATTAAATCAGGGTTCATTGATGGGTGTCAGCGTGGCCTAGAATTTAGGACCATGAGGCACGGCATTATCATTGAAATGATGCGGTTGGGTTTCAATTCCGACGAAATAAAGGAACAGCTTTTGGAATGGAATAAAAGATGCGAAAAAGTACTTGGACCCAGTGAGGCCAAGACGCAGCTTTCAAAGTATGTCGATTGGGTCTTTAAACTTAAGGAGGCTAGGATCGGCTGCCGAGCTATGCACGATTATTGCATCGGCCCAGAGAAATGCAGTTATTTCAAAAATAAGTACGTGGTTAATCGTAAAGCAACACAAAGATCACCGGAGTATTGGACAGAAGTAAGTAAATTCTTACAGGAAAGGTTCAAAGCCGATGGCTATACCCTGATGATGGTGTTGCAGGTTCTAAGCGATTATCAGCATGAAAAAGGAACTGGTGAGGTTATTTTCATCGGTTACAGAAAGATAGCCCAAATTCTAGCTGGTAAGCATAACTATCATCCATCAGCTATGGAGGTGTGTCGGAAAATAGCCATACTCATCGAAGAAGGAATCTTAGAAATGACCATCAAAGGCAAGCCAGGCATGTTTACCCATCAAGCTAACGGCTACAGATTCCTGCCTTGGCAGTGGCCAGGAAAAGATTCGGCCACTATCACCCATATTAACCCATATGTGTAACAAGTCTTTTTAATCCATAACCAACAATCAAAATTAGGAGGCTCACAT
>JBAWVE010000263.1:0-2577 GCA_037147435.1 Parachlamydiaceae bacterium | reverse complement strand
AGGCTGTTAAAGAGTAATGAAACGTGGATGTTTTTGTGTGTACCCCATGTTTCATGATTGGACAAAAAAATGCACCTTAGAAAGTGTTTTGTTGTTTTTGACGGTGAGGTTTTTAGGTGGACGTTGATAATGAATTAGTTATTCAAGACAGTACACCTTTGGCAAGCTACTGTTCATTACGGACAACATTACATTTTTCGCAGGCGGGCGATCTTGGCTATGAGTGTGCGCTCTTTGTTGTCTGAGGAAAAAACCACTTTATATGTTAACCCCATCGATCCCATGTATGCTTGTGTGACTTTTCCTACTCCAAAACTTTGATGAAAAATGGCGTCACCAGGAAGGATTTCCGGTCCCATCTCATCACTGAACGGTTCTTCAATGATTTCTTTTTTTGGCGCAGCAAAACTTTTTGAAGGGGCATAAGGCTGAAAAGAGGGGCGAGCCCGTTGAACGAATTGTCCAGGAATTTCCTTTAAAAAGCGGCTGGGGCGTTGGCTGCGAGTCGTTCCCCACAAAAAACGCAAGCGGACATCACACAGATATAAATATTCTTTGGCCCGCGTCATGCCCACATAGCACAACCGACGTTCTTCCTCCTGTGCTGACTCATCCTCCCTGGAATTGGCATGAGGGAAAAGATCTTCTTCCATTCCCACCAGAAAGACAACATCAAATTCAAGCCCTTTGCTGTTATGAACGGTCATAAGGCTTACTCTGTCCTGCGACGACGCAGCCTCATCAAGAGAAGATTTAAGTGAAAGCTCTTCAAGAAAGTGTTCCAAAGGATCTCGTGCAAGAGACTCTTCTTCAGGGGTCTCATCACCCAGCTCCCACTCTGCCGCTTTTGCAATCAGAGCATTCAAGTTTTCCTTGCGCTCCTGACAAGTATCTTCATCAATCTCAATATGTTTGAGATAGCCGCTCTCTTCGATCGTCCGTTTAACGAGCTCTTTCAAGGAACACTCATTTTTAATTTCGCGCAGCTCGCGCACGATGGAAATGTAAGATGTCAACGCCTCTCTTAGCTTTGGCGGAAGCTTAATGGCGTGCTGCAAAGGGCTTCCGGCAATCAGAGCTTCGCAATAATGCACTAACGAACACTGCTCAAGCCCTGCTGCCACGCGGATTTTATCCACAGTAGCCTCACCAATCCCCCGTTTTGGAAGGTTAATCGTACGTGCGAAGGAAATAAAATCAACACCCGACTGCACCATACGCAAATACGCCAAAATGTCTTTAATTTCTCGTCTCTGATAGAAAGAAACACCACCCACAATAACATAGGGAATACGGTGGAGAAGCAACCGATCCTCCAAAGCACGAGACTGGGCATTTGTGCGATAAAAAACTGCCATCTCTTTCAGGGGAATATCATTCCGGTTGTAATGAAGCTGAATTTTCTCTGCAACAAATTCTGCTTCCCCTTTCTCTGTATCTGCCGTGTAATGGGTGATTTTTTCCCCCGGACCGCGATCGCTCCACAACTGTTTGTTGTCGCGCCCGGTGTTGTGCTGAATCAAAGCATTGGATGCATCCAGAATATTACTGCGGCTGCGATAATTTTGCTCAAGACGGACAGTCTTGGCCCCTGGGAAATCACTTTCAAAATTCAAAATATTATTAATATTAGCTCCGCGCCACGAATAAATCGACTGATCGGGATCGCCTACAACACACAGATTATTGTGGTTTGCGACAAGATATTTGACAATCGCGTACTGGGCAGCATTGGTATCCTGATACTCATCAACAAGCAGAAAGGACCATCGTTTTTGATAGTACGCGAGGGCGTCTGGGTGCTCCTTAAAGAGGCGTATCGGCATGGCTATTAGATCGTCAAAGTCAACCGCATTGCACTCCTTGAGCTTTTTCTGATAGAGATTATAAATCTCCGAAAAAACGGCCGCTGTGGAGCCCGGAGCTGAGGGTTCGAGGTTGTCGCAGAATTGCAGGGCATTTTTCATTTTAGAAATCCCCTCCATACACTGCTTGGCATCGACTTTGATCCCAGGAGCAATATCTTCCAGACAAAGTTTCACCAGTTTTTCTGCATCCTGTGCATCGTAGATGGTAAACGAGCGGTCGTAACCCAAAAGGTGAATCGACTCCCGCAGAATGCGCGCGCCCAGACTGTGAAAGGTGCAAATGAGGACATGGCTCTGCGTCAGGGTATGCACGCGTGCTTTCATTTCGGCCGCGGCCTTATTTGTAAAGGTCACAGCGAGGATTGAGTCGGAAGGAACCCCCTGTGCTAGCAGGTGGGCTATCCGATAAGTCACCACTCTAGTTTTCCCTGAACCGGCCCCGGAAAGCACAAGCAAAGGTCCATAAATCGTTTCCACAGCTTCTTGCTGCGGAGCATTCAATAGCGTATGATACATGAAAAACACTCTTCCACTGGCATGGTTCAAATGAAGGTAACACAACAATGCTGAAAAAAGAGGGTTTTACTAGCATGGTTCAAAATAAGGCTATTTTGGGTAACACAACAGAGATTATTTCTAAGCCTTTAATGTCTCTCTTTTTTGCTCTTTTTTCGGCATGGTTCAAAATGGAACGAAAATGGGTAGCACA
>JBAWVE010000262.1:0-2583 GCA_037147435.1 Parachlamydiaceae bacterium | reverse complement strand
AAAGATTTTTGATTACTTTGTGCTACCCATTTTCGTTCCATTTTGAACCATGCCTAATTTATCGCCCTTTCCTCTTATTAGAACAATGGAAAAATCTTTTTTTGCATTGTAGGCAATATCAAGATCTTTGATTTTTAACTGAGCCACCTCATCCGCGCGAGTGCCAGTATTATACAAAAACAATAAAATAGCATAATCGCGCCTTCCCTGTTCAGTAGAGCGATCTGGAGCATTAAGCAACGCGTCCATTTCATTTTTCTCAAGATAGGTAATGAGAGAGCGTGAGGTCTTTTTAAATGGGATTTGACGAATTTGTCGACACCAGTCAACATGTTCAGGGCTATTAAGGCCAACAAATTCAGCAAAGGCATGAATCGCAGCTAAACGCTGATTCCGTGTTGCCAGACTACACTTACGTTTTGTCTCAATGTTCATTAGATATTGCTTCACTCCATCTGGAGATATATCCTCGATACTCAATTGATCAATGGGCTTGCGCACTTTTTTGGCAGCGTGAGGAAGATACTGTCGGAACGTATCGCGGTAGCTTTGCTGCGTATTACGAGATAAATTTTTTATATTAATCAGATATTCTAATAAAAACCGTTTGATCCATGGACTCAAAAAATTGTGATTATCCATTATGTTTTCTCCCTTGCATATTTTTCAAACCTCTTTCCAGCTTCCTGAAGGAGGTCATTTGTCATCGTTAAATAAATTGAAGTTGCCGCAAGATAAGTGTGACCCATGTACACCGAAAGTATAGGTAAAAGTTGTTGAACATCGGCATTTTCTTGATACCAGCTCATAAGACGATGGACTGCAAAACTGTGTCTGAGATCATGTAGACGAGGTTGATATCTAGCACCGTCAGTTCTTTTGATTTGAGCTTTTTGGCGTATTCGGAGAAACGCATTTTCCACGGTACTTATATTTAGAGGCTTATTATCTCTTCCGTAAAAAAACGGTGAAGCTTTTTCTTGGGGATACCTCTGTTTCTTACGCCACTTAAGATAATCACTGATTTCTTTCGCTAGTTGTTTGCCGAATGGGACAAGACGGCTCTTATAGAATTTTGTTTGCTCCACCAAGATAAGAGATTGAGAGGTGTCTACATTGCCTAAAGTCAAAGATAAAGCTTCGTTCAAGCGTAGGCCTGAGGCATAAAGAATTATCAAAAGCTTATTGACCATATAAGGTTCAACATGGCTTCGGTTTTTTTGATAAATAAGAGCTGTTTTAAAAAGTTGACGCAGCTCTGTGCGAGTATAGATATAAGGAACAAATGCTGGCGGTCTTTTGGGTAAATTTATTGGCAACGGTGAGCGATCAATAAAACCTCTGCTAATGGCATATTCGTAAAAACCAAGCAATGCCGTATGTTTAATAAACCACGCAGAAGTGACTGGAGAATTTCCATAAAGAAATTCAGCAACCATCTCGGCTGAAATATCCTCTATATTAATACTATCTCCTACGGATTTAGAGAATGCTTTTAGATAAACTCCATTAGTGTGAAATTTCTCACCCAGAGATCTTCTGTAAACAATATAATTGAGAATTAACGGTTTTAGCTTCATATTAAATCACCTATTTCAAAATCAGCCACCTTGCGTAAATTGGTAAGATCCACTTTCGCATAAATACGAGTGCTTTCTAGGCTTTGATGGCCAAGATGATCGCTGATTTCCTTCAGAGAAATTCCTTCATTAATCAAGCGTGTGGCGCATGCATGACGGAGAGAATGTGGTCCATAGTGTTTTATATCTATGCCAAGAGGTTTTAGTCGTTTGCTAACTATTTGAAAAAAAGCTGCAGAACTTAATGGTCGATAGGGAGCTCTTCTTGTTATAAATATCTCTCGGCAATGGCAATTGTTTGGTCTTGAGTGTTGTAAATAATTTAGAATCGTCTCGCCTACTGTTTGAGAGAGAGGGAATTTCTGAGATTTAACATTTTTTTCACGCCGCACATAAAGCACCTCATTTTCCCAATCAAGATCTTCTAGACATAATTTCTTCACCTCTCCACAACGCAAACCATAAACGGTAAGCAGCATTACTATAGCGCGGTCTCGAATGTCTGTAGGTTGATTTCCTTCAGTACTTTCCAGCATCCTTTTTACATCATCCCATGCAGGACCGCATGGGGATTCCTCATGTTTGTAAACACGAGCCATTTTAATGGATTTTGCTAATCCATTTTGACACAGCCCTTTTTCTTCAGCATATGCCAAAAATACCCGTACTACAGAAGCTTGAGCTTGAATCGTACGTCTACAACAGTCATTAATCCATTGCTTATGTGTTAGAACTTTATCGATATCTAAAACACTAAGCTGATCCAGCGAGCAATTTTCTCCAACGCATTTGAAGAATTTTTTCAAAGTACAAATTTGACTTTTGATGGTTGTATTGGACAGCCCCTTTTCTTGATTCATATAATCAGTGTATTGAGCGATAAGCTTTAAAGAAGTTGTTATCTCACTTTTAGGATATTTTAAGCGTCCCAGCATATCTAACCACTCGAACCCATGTTTACCAGTAAAAAACAGTAAACAATTGAAAGTCAATTGGTTGCGTT
>JBAWVE010000261.1:0-2592 GCA_037147435.1 Parachlamydiaceae bacterium | reverse complement strand
ATATTGGCGGCAGTCGTTTCCATATCTTTTAGCAGAATGGCTACAGCATCCTTCCGTTTTTGTTTAATAGTTTGTGGCATCATGAGTAATCTTGAATCAATGAGAATTCCGGGGACTGTTTACTCAATTAATATCCGCTTGGCACACAAAAGGACATTGAGCACGGGGACGTATAACGCCAGCCGTAACCGGCACATTTGTAGCGAGAACAGCGAACGAAAAATGCGTCCGCGTTAACGGCCTTGCTAGGCCAATTCATCATCAAGCCTCTCCGCGAAGTAATGAAGAACCAGAAGTACCAAATGCAACCTAAATGTTGAATCGACAGACTCAGACAGACCAGGATGTGATCCTTGAGGTTGTAGTCTTTTCCAGAAGCCTTCCACAAATCCCATTCCATTGTTTAAGAACTCATTATATTCCTTATGGAAAAAGCCAACATTGGCTAGTTCGGTTTTCCGCGCATGGCTTTGCTGGGCAGTTCCTGCATTTATCAAAAAATGAATCTTGTCGAAAAACTCTTCGACGAGTGATCGAAGTTGTGCATTTGCAGCCGCCCATTCACCCCTTCCATGGGCAGCTACCGCTTGTTCATAGTGACCAAGGGCAACGTCGAATCCTCGCTTCTTTAATATCTCTAACAACCTATCTTCGATTTCGATCAGCGGTATCTGAGTTGGGAGCGAGGCTCGAACAGAATTTTCAGTTAGTAAATACCCATCTTTCTCTAAATGATGGGAAAACTCGTAATACCGCTCACCCGAGTGAGGTTTTGTTTTAAGTAAATACTCGATCACTTCCAAAACCAAGGATGAGCCCATAGGACCCTTCGCGTCTTTGTTGGCAATAAGGTGTTTTGAGATGGCTGTTTCTTTCTGCTTGATATATGTGGTATTGGATATCACATGCTCAAGATCGAACTCTATACAAAAACGCCCCACTTCATCGTGAGTCTGAAAATCGAGGGCATTTACAAGGGTGAGAATTGTTTTTCGAGAGAGCATGATATTTTGTGGCCTAACATTAATTATCATCTGTACTACAGTTGTTTTTTCCGGCGGCAACCATATACAGCATAAACACTTTGCGCCGACATAAAGCATGAGCTTTCTGAGGAGAACCCACTATCGCTCTATTTTGTCCGTTTCGTGAGTAGATCTCCTATTGCCGAGAAGAAGAAAGCCCAAAGGCAAAGCCTCTCCAAGGAGCTTGCTCATGCTTTTTGAACGCCCGTATGAATGATGAAATCGCTAATAGCCCAAGCTTTTTCTCTATAGCGCTCTATAGCTTTTGCATAGTGTGAGTCATAATCATCAGACAGTAGGCCTAACTTTTCTTTCATGTACTCGGCCATAGCATCAGCGTTAAATTTTTCCTGCCACACAATTTTATTGAGAGCCATATTAAACCTTTTCTCATCCAAAGGATGAAAGGTATACCAAGTCTCTACATTCATGAAACTGTCAAGAGCGTCATACATAGGATTTCTTTTTGAGTTGATTGTTGTGTGCTTATTTGCACAAGCTCACGAAAGTATCATATTCGGTTTGATATTCGAGATTTGTTTTCAGGTGCATATTTTTAGATCATGATTGATATCTTTCGCTTTAACTGATTATTTAGCTGTACCTTGAGAGGTTATAGTTTTATTTCAATAAACTAATCAACAGCTTCAAAAAATGCTAAACGTACGTTAAATTCCGTTTTCTGAAGCGACCCCTATTTGGTTTTCAAAACTAGTGATTTTGCAGGGCTCTGATTATGCTCCATGACATTTCTTATATTTCTTTCCTGACCCACATGGGCACGGTTCGTTGCGGCCAAATTTGGAATTAGTTTTGCTGGTGGCCGGTGTGGCAGTATGAAGAGGAACAAATTCCGTGACATGTTCATTAAATCGTTTAAGCTGTTCCGTACCGAAGAATTTCCATTCTTGATTTTGCTCTTCATAGTAGGCTCGCATATCATTACCCCATACCTCACAGTGTAAAAGGATAAAGTCCTGTGAGTTTTTTTCCCCTGCAAACTTTGGGGCATCCATCCCGATACCAACGACTTTCTTTAGATGTGAAAACTTGTTTTTCGCTGCGCCACATGCGATCTCTAAAAGCGTTCGCCGCTTATCGAGGTAGTCATGATGTGCGCGGTAATTCGCAGGTGCTCTGAATTGGAAAAATACATATCCAACATCAGGTAGATACGATGGCAAGTAGGTCACCTGCCGGGTAAACTCCTCAGGATAATCCGGGAAGTTGACCACTGCCTGACTTATCTTGCCCGCAAGTGATCGGCGAAAAAATCGAGGTTCCTTCACCATTTCGAAAATGGCGCTCGATCCGCGCATAAGATCCGAGTTTCCACCAAGCCTCTCCTCTAAAGCATTCTGGCAAGTCCATTGAATCAGATCGTCCCAAAGGTACGATACCTTATTTTCTTTTTTTGTGTTCCTGTACAGGTCGCTATTGATAAAATCGAGCCACTGTCCTTCACCGATCATCACACTATGAAAGCCGTCTTCCGTCGTTCCTATGAAGTGTTGTGAACTTGCTATATTTTCATGGACAGGGTAAGAAGTCATATCTTCAATCAAAA
>JBAWVE010000260.1:0-2599 GCA_037147435.1 Parachlamydiaceae bacterium | reverse complement strand
CAAGGAATGGTCTGGTCGTGGCTTGGCGCCAAAGTGGTTGAATGGTCGTGACAAGAACGAATTTTTGATCCCGGCTTAATCTCATATTGAGCTAACAAGAAGCCCGCCTTGTGCGGGTTTCTTTTTTTTAGAAAAAAATAACGGTTTATCGGCACCGCCGTTTTCCGGTTGAGTCGCATTAGTGCGAGCCGACCAAGTAAAGTGGTGATTGCCAGGGGGAATTCAAAATGCCAGGCTGTAGAACTGGTCTGCCGCGGACGCGAGTCGTCCGGTGGGATAGTCCATCTGCCCCTTCTTCACCATATGCATGGTCTCGATGCCAGCGATCAGTTTTTGTGCACTCCAGAATGACTTGAACCCCAGCATCGGATTGGTGATTCGTTTCACTGCCCGGTGATCCTGCTCAATGATGTTGTTCAAATATTTGCTCTGGCGCAGTTCAATATCGACACAGGCATCGTCATTGACGCTGCGAATGGCTGCGGTGTTGGCACCGCTTTTGTCGATGGTTATCTTGTCTGGCAGACCATGCAAGTTGATGGCGCGCTCCAGGTAGCGTCGTGCAGCTGCCAGATCCCGCCTTGCGGTGAGCAGGAAGTCCACCGTGTCGCCGCTCTTGTCGACAGCGCGATAAAGGTATTTCCACTGACCAGCAACTTTGATGTAGGTCTCATCCATCCTCCAACTGCTACCGACTGGGCGCTTGCGGCGACGAAAGATAAGCGCCATGACGGGCAAAATCTTCAAAGCCCAGCGATGCACAGTCGAGTGGTCAACAAAGACCCCGCGCTCCTGCATAATTTCTTCCAAGTGACGAAAGCTCAAGGGGTAGGCTGCGTACCAACGGGCGCACACCAGCATCACTTCGAGAGGATAGTGAAGGCGTTTGAGCACCCTGCGCAGTTCGGGGATCATCGCGGTTTTGGTCATGTCTTGCGTACCGACATTCTCATGCGCCCGCGCTTAGTGCGACAGAACCCCTATTTGTCGCAAGCGCTGGGTAAAGCCGTCTGCGCTGCAACAAATAGGAGCGTAAGGTGGCTTCAACACGCCTATCAAAGAACAATTTAGGCAAGAAAAATGGTTCTACTGGAAATAGGTGAGCAAACAGCCATTGAATTCGTCAGGGTTGATGAATCCATGCCTTTCCAAAAACCAGATGTTGATCACAATGAGCCAGTTCCAACCAGCCTCTCTAGACTTGGGATCCATAGCACAGTGCTCCTGGATCTGATGAAAATAGGTTTCTACCCATTTAGCGCGCTCTTGCTCGCTTGAGGTGTCCCATACCCTTTGATAGCTTGCGCAAGTTTTATGAAACTCGCGCCTCAATTGCGGGTGCGACAGATCAAAGCCGATTCCAATACCGCCAGGGCGGTCGTTTTTATAGAATCCTGCAACGAAGGACAATTTCTTTTTCTTGGTCATAAAAAATCCGTAAAAATGATTGATAACTAAAGGTGAATTCCTGCGGCAAATCGCCTGTATGGAACCCACTAAGGTAAATCCAAATGCGTTGCAACTTTTCTTGGCAATAGCCCACCAAAGGTGTGCTTTGGGAGGAAAAGTTGACTAAATCGGAAATTCAGGAGGCGCCCTGGCGGCAGGACGAACCGCACGAGATACTTGAGGGCGACAAAGGGAGGAGCGCAGGCACCTGTCATTTAAGCTGCTCGATGCCCATGCAATTACGAGAATGCAATTGAAATGCGACACACGTGTAGGTGAATCACCGAAAGTGAAATGTCTAAATAAATCTCTAGAAAACAATGAAAGCCCCGCAAATGCCAATCTCTTCGCAGCAGTAATGACTGCCGCGACCCTTAACGCGCGGGTTTATTTGCAAAGCAAATAGACCGAACGCTCCGCTCCGGATGCGAGCGGTTAGGTTTGACGTATCCTTCGATACGTCCGAGATGGTCCTGAATGAACAGGGCCAGGGCCGTGCTGGGTATCAGTTTGATACAAGGTGATGCGACACTGGGAGGCATCATTCAGCACATTGCAAGTCTGTGTCTTAATTGACGCAAACTTGCATTTGGGTTCGTAATTCTTGCATTCCGCTGCGACGCGTGTCTAGAGTTTGCTTTGAACTACATCCTGTAAATTGCGATCGCTTAGGAAAATACAACGCCTATTTCAAAATAAATTTTTGTGTTCTTATTAGTTTTCTGTGGATTTAAAAGCACTCAGTTCTATTAAGAATACGACGTAAATTATTTAAGAGGAGGTCATGCTTTTCTTTGATGCAACTTTCGCTATAGTTGTCGACTTGGTGATGTTCACTCTGAACATTTCCCCGAGTTCTCAAGACCTTTAGCACGCAAGAGTCGGTTCGAACACATCATTTGGAACCAAAGGTTGCGAGTCAACATTCGTAGCATTAGATGCATACTTGACGCGCTGCGCCTTTTACTCACGATGGGCAAAATTTTTTTACTTAGTATTGATGATGACTTTAAAGGGCGAATTGCGTCGATAGACCTAATGGCCCTGAGTACAATAACTTGCGCATTATGTGTATATCGATTCGCGCGCTGACATGCGACCTCGGACAAAGAAAACCCAGCCGGATTAGGGCTGGGTTGAAAACGTCCTG
>JBAWVE010000259.1:0-2608 GCA_037147435.1 Parachlamydiaceae bacterium | reverse complement strand
TCGTGAAATCTTTCACGAAAATGTTGCAATAATCGAATAATGCCTAATTTTGATATAGCACAAATCTAATTGGCCGCTATGTAACATACATCGTCTATCCTGCTTGATCGTGTATAATAATCAGCAAATGTAATGATAGACAATATATGGTACATGCAAAGTCGTTGAACTAAACCGCCCTTGGCGGTAGTTTTCCAGGTTTCCCATCTTTTTTAGTTTTCGTCGTATAAGGCAATATGTTAAACCTTAAAACATATTGCCATGAGCACCTTACGACAACAACTGATTCAGCAGATGCAGCTGAAAAGGTACAGCCAGAAGACGATCAAGTCCTATGTCAGTATCATCGCCCAAATCGCATCGTTTTACCACACTCCTGCCGATCAACTTTCCGTTGATCAAATCCGGGCTTTCATTTTAAAGCGGATTACCGTTGATCACATTAGTAATGCATGGGTGAATGCAGCCATCAGCGCGATCAAGATTCTCTTTTGTGAAGTATTGAAGCGTGAATGGAACGTGATTGACTTGCCTCGCCCGAGAATGAATCACAAAAAGGTTGAGATTTTATCCAGGGATGAAGTTCAAAGAATCATCAAGAGTAAAACCAACATCAAACACCAGGCAATCCTGGCGGTTACATATTCGGCAGGACTGCGGCTCGGTGAGGTGAGCAATCTTAAAATCACTGATATCGATTCATCGCGGATGCTGATACATCTGCATAAGACCAAAGGAGACAGAGAACGTTATACGATTTTGTCCCCGATCGCACTTGATCTGCTCAGAACATACTTTCGCAGATACAAACCCCAGGAATGGTTATTTGAAGGTTACAGTAGGGACCACATATCTGAGAGAACGGTTCAACATGTCTTCAAAGCTGCACTGGCAAAATCCAAGATACACAAAGATGTTGGCATCCATTCGCTCAGGCACAGCTTTGCCACCCATCTTCTTGAACAGGGAGTTGCCCTTCCCATTATCCAGTTGATGATGGGCCACAAATCACTGCATACCACCAGCGGTTACCTGCATGTCCAGCAGTATTCCCTGCAAGGAGTGAGGAGTCCGTTAGACACACTTGCCATCTGACCAGCCATCATGGATGCGTTAACAACTGTCTCCCCCATTGGAGTTGGAGGCATTATTCGTCAATACGGCCAGCAGTTCCGCCAGCAATACAACATGTCGCCGGTGCAGCAGAAAGCATTCTTCGCCGTTAAAAACTGCAGGACACCTGCCATGGGCGGTCATGCCGACCGTTGTGACCAGTGCGGTCACATGCGTTTCTTCTACAACTCATGCCGTAACAGGCATTGTCCCCAATGCCAGGGGTTAAAACGCACAAAATGGGTTGACAAACTTGCCTGCGATCTTTTACCGGTCCGGTACTTTCACATCGTTTTTACGATCCCTTCGGAGTTAAACTCCATTGCGTTAATTAATCCGGCCATCGTGTATGATATCCTTTTCAAAGCCGCGTCAGAAACGCTGCTCACACTCTCTAAAGACCGAAAGTATCTCAACAGTACGACCGGCATGGTAGCCATCCTACACTCATGGGGTCAAAATCTCATGCATCATCCTCACCTGCACACCATGGTCCCTGCGGGGGGATGGAATGAAGGGGAACAAAAGTGGCATGCCTCACGCAGCAAGTTCTTTATCCCGGTGCGTGTATTGTCAGCGCTGTTCAAAGGCAAGTTCTTGTTTTATCTGAAAAAGGCATATTCCGATCAACTCCTGACCTTTGCCGGAAGTATTGACCACCTTAAAACCCGGCGGAACTTCAACGACCTGATCACTTTGCTTTACCAGAAAGACTGGGTGGTCTATACAAAGAAGCCTTTCAGGAACTCATCCCAGATCATTAACTATCTTGGCCGATACTCTCACCGCGTAGCCATTGCCAACAGTCGCATTAAAAACATCGAAGGCGACCTGGTCACTTTCACCATGAAAGACTACAGGGATGGCCGGCAAAAAATGATCACACTTCAAACCACCGAGTTTATCCGGCGGTTCCTGTTGCATGTTCTGCCTAAGAGCTTTTGTAAAATCCGCTATTATGGTCTGTTTGCAACACGCAATCGAGCCACGGTTCTTGCCCGCTGCAGAAAAGCCATGGGTAAGATCAGGTGCGAATCAAGGTTTACCGGACTTACCTGGCAGCAGCAATTTCTATTGGCAACCGGCAAAAGTATTGATGCCTGCCCGGTATGCAAAACAGGGAGAATGACTCAAACACTAACTTTTAAACCTATCGGCTCGCTCGCCTGACTTAGCCCTTAATCGTTCTTTGACATGATCGTTTGCCGGGCTTTTAACTGCTTTGGCAGAATGGGATTACTATGCCTTATCTCATGCTAAAACCCGGCAGATGCCCCATTCTACCTGGAATTATAATCAACTTGATCTCAAACATACACCATGATCTGCCACCAAAACCTTCCAATACTGTGAATTTGCAAATTGCTTTTGCCCTCCCTATCTTACTGACAAACAGGCGGCTTCGTCCAACTCGGATTTATCTGCAATAAAATATCGTTTCAACCGCAATGTTTGTTTTTTTCGTAATTTGCAGATGAAATCCTTAATTGTTATG
>JBAWVE010000258.1:0-2636 GCA_037147435.1 Parachlamydiaceae bacterium | reverse complement strand
CTCAGAAATAATCTCTGTTGTGTTACCCAAAATAGCCTTATTTTGAACCATGCCCCTTTTACGCTAAAACTTCTCGCAAATCACATTTTAACTCATTATTATCCACCATAACCACAAACGCCCGTACGCGGAGAATTAACAAGAGGCAATAAATAAAGCTCTTCATCATCTTCTTCAACACAGGATTCGCAAAAGCAATCACCTTCAGAAGAACTAATCACTTCAGCCTTTTCACCACAAGAGACACATTTGAATTCAGGTTCTTGATTTTGAACGATTACTCTAATCTCTTTACTGGCTTCAGCCTTAATCAGTCCAACAACTTCCAGCAACAATTCCGTTGTCGAGCCGAAGTCATATTCATGCGTAAATTTTAAACCAGGAACTAATACTTTGTCACTTCGAATAGACATGGAAAATTCTTCAAACGGAGAAAATGGATTTGGCTCAAAATAGGATGAATACCTCTTATGATCTATTGTAAACTGGCTTAAGTGCCCGCAACATTCTAGCCAAATTTCTCTTAAAAAGTGATCAAGGTCTTCAAGCTTTGATTTGAATGGTACAAATAAATACAACCAATAGATTGGCTTTTTATGCGGCCATTGCGCCTTTACCAGAAAGGCATCGGAAGAAATTCCAACACCTTGACTGAGACATTTAGTGATATGACCTTTTGCATTCTTTGTAGACACAATTTCTTTGCACTTATTGCAGATGCCCTGCGTTACAATTTTTTCGTTCATGATATCCTCATTCTAAAACTACTTGTCCAAAGTATCTTCATTGCTATGTTCTAGCAGTTTTGCCGTAAACTCTATCATGGACAACTTTTTGTCGGTTTCTTTGATTGCTTGTAAGCCTGATAGGACCCCTTTTCCACAATCGATTGCAGCTTGGATTGCTGAAATTCCTGTTATGGTATCCATACTCATTTCAAAAATTCCTTCTCGCTCATTACATAATTCTACCAACGAAACCGATGACCAAGAAAGGTTGGACAGGGGTTGGACAAAAAACATCTATCGAAATTTTTTGTTGATTGACAGTTTTCACAACTCATTGACTATGAGTGAATGGGGGTGGTTGGACGATTTCAGAACTTTTGACTGGAAAAGCTTATCCCCATCCATTAAGCTGCTCCTAGAAAAACCCCAACAAAACGAACAACATCATGCAAGAATCACAACACGGTGACCACTACTTTCTCTTTACTGACCTTTCAATAGCAGGCGAATTGTATAGCCAATTACCGATTCCTCTTTCTTCAGGTATCTACTTAGCTTCAACCCCATATCATGCCGTTGCACAGGGTGCTCCTATAGGTTCTCCACTCGAACGCCATGTCGGACTAGGTGCCTGGGTTTACCCAGGTCATGGGCTTGGAATGGGTTCATGTCATGCATGTCTTAAGGTTGATTCCTCTCAATCTGTTGACATGGCTCGTCGGTATTGTTGGGCTATGGTGGGCGCCCTGCACTTGGCTAAACCGATTCGTATGGTAATCGGAGGATCTTTTACATATGGCACACCGGAAGATGGGTTATTAGGTCGTGAAACAAATCACATCAACCATCGTACCAATGTTTGTCTAGACAGTTTTTTCTCCCATGATGTCAATGACAGCCCTCTGTTACAATATGAGAGGGAGGATTTTGCTCTGGCAGGTAAACTTTTTCCCCTCATCCTAAACTGCATTGAGCAGCGCCATCAAATGCCACGCCCTTACTTAACATTACAATTGTTTTTTGAAGCAGTAATCTGGGAGCGTCTGCACTATGCCAGCTCCTCCTTTTCCAAGCTGTTCCCTTTACTTGACGCTTTTGTCGGCAACCCAAGTCGTCATCATGCAAATCGAGTAGCCTCAAGGCTAGGCTCATTCCTGGAGAATACCCCCTCAGCCGTGAGTGGAAAACCTTTTACCTCACAAGAGATCGAAGCAAGGCTTAAAACTATTTGGGATGATCACAGACCACCCGGGATCCACGGATATGTCAAAGACATCACTTTTCCGGGCTCCAGGAACCGCCCGAAGATCACACCCGAAATCAAAGACTTATTTGATCTACAGGAAATAGCCCGTCTCTCTGTCATCAAAATGCTCTTGCTTGAGTCTTCCACATTTCAAGCTTACAACCAAATCCCCATTCCTCAGAAAGTCAATGATGATGCCGAGAATAGGAATGATGCATCGACCGATTTTTTTGAGCGCAGCTACCCCTCTCCTAAGGAGATGGTTGCATATACAGACCTTACCCCTCTTGCGGCAAGCTCTCTGCCCCCTAGCAAAGGAGATCGCATCGTAAAAGAGATTTATGCTTGGAGTACCCAATGTGATGCCTGACTTCCTGGCATTCATTTTTGTCATATCCAGATCGGAAAGATTAGCATTTAAAGGGATCGTGAAAACCCTGAGGTTATAAAATCATGTTGGGGCAAAATAGAAATGTCGTAGACCCCAGCAAAATAGAAATGTCGCTTTCTTGATCTTCACTGGATGAAAATCTACAATATTTATTATAGCACAACTTTGATTTAGCGATACTATGGGATGGCAGGGGGGGTAGGGGGGACGGCAGTCCAATGTCGTCAAAATAAGGATTAAAGCTTTTATAAACAAGATGTTGTATTCAGTA
>JBAWVE010000257.1:0-2653 GCA_037147435.1 Parachlamydiaceae bacterium | reverse complement strand
TGAACCTCAACTACGACTCGACGAATCACCCTTCTTGCCCGACAAGAGGATTCAGATCCCGATTAGAGCAAGAGATCGCGGGTTTTGGCGGCGACCAGGCATTTATGGGACTGGCTTACCTAAATACATATTACAAATTAATCGGCCCGAAAGGAGTGCTTAAACTTCGTGGAGACATGCGTTTCATCATCCCACTATTTGAAACCAAGCGCTTCCAGATTTCCCTCAATGAGCGTCTCTTCCTGGGCGGAGACAGCACGATCCGAGGCTACCGCGTCTATCGTCTTGGACCTCAATACAGCAAGGGCGATCCGCGCGGCGGGATGTCCCTGCAAATGGCTTCAGCGGAATACACTTACTATTTGCATAAAAAGTTCAGCGCCTTTGTTTTCTGCGACTCAGGTCACCTATCTTTCGATGTCTGGAATTTTGGAACGATGTGGACTTCGATTGGATTTGGCGTTAACCTTCAAGTTTTCGAGAGCGCCCCGCCGGTTGTATTAGGCCTGGGCTTCCCATTAAATCCCCCGGATAGCAGCGCCGTAAAACGCTTCTTCTTTAACCTCGGGGGTAAGTTTTAACAATTTGGAATTATTCAATTCACTCAATATTTAAGGAGAAATGATTATGAAATCCATGCGTCAATTTATATTGCCCCTATTTTCAGGCTTGTTGTTTCTGTCAGGAACTTCAGCTAGTGCTGCCGATTCAGCAAAGAACTTCGACCAAACAAAGCCTCTGCGCATTGCACAGGTTAGCTTTAAACTCTGCGTAGAAAAGTCCAAAATGGGACAAAAAGAACAGGGTAATTTCGATGGGATGAAAAAACAAATGGAATCTGTTTTGGAAGGAAAAGAAAAATCCTTAACAGATGTCGCGGGGAAATTCAACGATATCGATTACCTCGATAGCCTCTCCCCCGATGCAGAAGCTGAACTTAAGCGTCAATTCCGCACACTAAACCAGGAATTTACTCAACAACAACAACAATTCTATCAGACGCTAAGTCAAGCGAACATGATGATCATTCAGAAGCTGACAGATGCGGTCACAAAAGCATCCACAGTTGTCGCTAAGACCAATAGTATCGACCTGGTTCTAAATGAAGAGAGCTCATTCTTTGCTGTCTCTTCTATCGATATCTCCGATCTCGTTGTCAAAGCAATGGACGAAGCTTTCGAAAAAGAACCGAAAGATGCCAAAGTAGGAAACTAACCTTAAAGTCTGTGAACTTCTTTTGCCACGGCCGTGGCAAAAGAAGTTCCAATAAATAATAAGAGATCTCAATGACTAAGCGTGTCTTTACATTAGAAGAATTAGCAAAACTCACCAACTCGCGCTTAATTGGCGATGCTTCTCACAAAATCCATAATGTTGCCGATCTCGAGTCCGCCAACGCCGAAGACGTCTCTTTCCTGGCAAGCACCCTCTACGAAAAAGCAATGCTGGCGTCCAAGGCCGGAGCGGTCTTCGTATCCCCTAACGAAATACTGCCTGCAGGACGCAATTTCCTTGTATCTGAAAACCCCTCGCGCGCTTTCCAACTTACTGTTGAAACCTTTCTCGGAGAAGTAAAAAAATCAGGATTCACCGGCATCCACCCTTCTGCTGTCATCCATCCCGACTCCGTGATTGCCGACGGGGTCACCATCAGCCCTCAAGCTGTCATTGATCAAGGGGTCACTATAGGTGAAGGCACCAGCATCGGCGTTGGATGCTACATCGGTCCACAAGTGACGATTGGCCGAGACTGCTGTATTCACCCCAACGTCACAATCCGGGAGCGTTGTCAGATTGGCAACCGGGTCACCCTGCAACCAGGCGCGATCATTGGATCATGCGGTTTTGGATATACGACGGATGCACAAGGGAAGCATACAAAACTCAATCAGGTAGGTATCGTTATTCTCGAAGACGACGTAGAAATTGGCGCCAATACGACCATCGACAGGTCGCGCTTTAAATCTACAATCATTGGACAGGGCAGTAAAATTGACAATCTCGTCCAAATTGGTCATGGGGTTATTATAGGACCTCATACAATTATCGTCGCGCAAGTCGGAATTGCCGGATCCACAAAAATCGGAGCCCACGTCGTGATTGCCGGCCATGTTGCCATTGCCGGCCATCTATCAATCGCTGATGGCGTCATGATTGCCGGAAAGTCAGGTGTGACAAAATCGATCACAAAAGCTGGAAAATATGGCGGGACTCCCGCTGTGCCTATTCAAGAGTACAACAGAAATACCGTCTATTTGCGCAACATCGAATCGTACTTGAAGGGACGCAAGGGACATTAGGGTGGGTTTTATCCCATTCAGAAAGGCGGTTGGTCCGTAAAAAATCGCGGTAATCAATCAATAGCTCTTCGAGGCTAGGTCAACACTTCCGTTAGCCATTCCATCTATCAGGCATCCTTCAATTTTTTTTCGTAAATGGCTTAACCGTTGTCGTTACCCATAACTATCAACCAAATACTTTACATGTTTTTAGCTGTGGTTTTGTGTCGGCCCTCCGGGGCTCGAGTCTTTTTCTTTGATGTTCCCAGGCTTTGCTAGTCCCTCCGGGACACGCTACAGCCTGGGCTAACAGTGTGAACATCCCTCCGGGATGCGCTCTGCCTTGACCATTTTGTGGGCTGCATTCGTAGCTA
>JBAWVE010000256.1:0-2682 GCA_037147435.1 Parachlamydiaceae bacterium | reverse complement strand
ATTCAATGGGTCGAGTCGAGGGTGAATTTAGCGGAGCTGGTAAAACTACGCTATTTACATGGCTGGTCACGGCAAAGACTGGCATCCCATTACGGGAGGACCCTTTATGCCATTACTAACTACTGTCTTCACCATCTTGGGAGCAGTTGCCCAACTCGAAAGCCAAGTGTTCATCGGGTGCTGTATCGGCAGAACTACGAGCCTTGAAGGCTGTAAAGCAAAAGACGGTGGAACCCAAACTTGAAATGGAAGCGAAGCCGATGATTCAAAATCCAGCAAATGCAACTGAACAAAACGCCATGAAGGAATTGGATTTTCCAGTAGAAAAAATGAAAATTGAACTCAATTTCGCATCGTAAAAACTAAAAGCCGAATGGAGATTTTTAAGGTCTCCATCCGGCCTAAATTCATTTATCTTTGTAGAGCAAGAATCTAGTTAAAACCTAGGGACATAGAGTGAAATCATGGGACAGTGCCATTAGGTTTATATTGGTTTCCCTCAATCACTAGGAACTGAAGCTTGAACTCAAGAAGAAAGCTCATTTACTCTGGTGTTCGTGACCCCCATTTGAACTCGACACCTACGAAAGGTGGAGAAAATGGATTCAGAAATACATTATACAGGCACGAGGCGTTATCTTAGCCGCCAGCAAAAAGAGGAAATATTAAGGGAACATCTCGATCATGGGGTTCCAATTGCACAACTTGCTAGAAAAAACGGCATCAATGCTGTCACAATCTATCAATGGAAACGCAATATGAACCAAGATGATGAATCGATTACTCCAGACAAGGTTCGTGAATTACTTTTAGAGATTTCAAAGTTAAAAACTGAAAATACATACCTAAAAGTTAAGGTGGCTGATCTCGCTGTAACGAATGACATTCTTTCAGATGCAATTGAGATTGCAAAAAAAAGAACTCTTTTGAAGCAAGCCGAGTTGGCCGCGAAATCAAAGAATCAAAAAAATTCAAAATAATTAAAGTAGCAGATGTTCTTCGGATTCACCGATCAACACTGTATTTGCACGAAAGAGGGAGACCCATGTTTTATAAAAAACACGAGGATGAAATTGTATTGTCTGAAATCAAAGAAGTGCTAAAAATTAGATCAACTTATGGTTACAAACGAGTAACAGCAATGATTAATAAAACACGGAAAAAAAGCAGCCAAAAACGGCTTAATAAGAAGCGTATTTTACGTATTATGCAGATGCATGGATTGATTTATCCTAAGTCTTCCGTGCTTAAAACTCACGAGTCGACAGGAAAGGTAATGACCTTACATTCAAATACCAGGTGGTGTTCTGATTGCTTTGAAATTAAATGTTTTAATGGCGAAAAGGTTTATGTAATTTTTGTACTGGATACATGCGACCGAGAAGTGATTGGTGTGATAGCAAAAACAACGCCCATACATGCAACAGATGTTCAAAACATCATGATTGAATCGATTGAAAAAAGGTTTGGGCAAACTAAAGCTCCAAGAATGATTCAATTCTTAAGCGATCGTGGATCGATCTATAGAGCTAAAGAAACAAAGCTGATTGGGTTAACAGTGAATCTACAATGTTGTTTTACGATGGCTTACAGCCCTGAAAGCAACGGCATGGCTGAAGCGTTGGTTAAAACGATGAAGCGGGATTACGTTTACACAAATGATTGTGTGGATCCAGAAGCGATATTAAAAATGATTCCAGAATGGTTCAAGGATTATAATGAAAATGCTCCTCATTCAGCCCTTGGAATGTTGAGCCCATTGGAGTACAAAGCAAAAGTCAGCTAACAAACTGTCGATTCAATTGGGGTCCAATCCATTATCGGAAACGAAATGACTTCTAAATAAGAAGCTCACTTTTAATTGACTGTTTGCGTCAATTTATTTTTTATTAATTTAGTACATGGAAAGTTCAAAATATTAGATAACGTTGTAATTGGGAGCTTTTTGGCTTAAAAATGGTGTCATTAGGCCCCACTTTTATGACACAAACTTTTAACATATTGAAACGATTATCGTTTAATTTGGCATAGATGCTGCTCTATAGGAAAACATGATGATGAAAAAACTATTAATCTTATTGTTCGTAATTGGTTCTTCAAACGCTTTCGCGCAACACAACGTACCAGGTGGTGGTCCGGTTGGTAGTCCAGGAAATCCTGGAACGGGTCATCCGGGTGGATATAATCCTGGAAATGGTGGCTACGGCGGTGGACATGGCGATGATCACAACGGTGGTTGGGGTCATGGTGATGATCATAACGGTGGTTATGGTCACGGCGGTTACCCAGGTCATGATGGTGATGATCACAATGGTGGTTATGGTCACGGCGGCTACCCTGGCAATTACCCAGGAGGAAACCCTTATCCAACTCCTTACCCAAATCCATATCCTTATCCAGTACCAGCGCCTTCTTACCCAGTTGGTCCATGTGTAATCAATTCTCAATATAGTGGAAATTCAATTTCGTTCATCGTTTACGATGGTCGTGGAAATTATATTTCTTCTTACTACGATTACACTTCAGCTCTTCGTACAGCTGAGAGTTACGATCAAATGGGTTATTGCCATGGCGTAAAAGATAATACGAATCAAAATCCTAATCCTTATCCAATTCCTCATCCACAAACTTACTGCACAGTAATGCCTGGACAAGATGCATATGGACGTCAGTTTTTCAGAG
>JBAWVE010000255.1:0-2686 GCA_037147435.1 Parachlamydiaceae bacterium | reverse complement strand
GACTGAGGCTCGTTTTCTTTCGGTAGAGTGAAACCACTTCATTGGCCTTGAGTTGTGCACTGCGTGGTCTTCCGCAGTGTTTTCCATCTTTTTTGGCCTGAGCGATCCCGGCCTTAATTCGCTCACGCAGAAGCTCTCTTTCAAACTCAGCAAACACGCCCAGGAGGCCCGCCATTGCACGACCAATAGGGGTGGTGAGGTCCAAGGCCTCTGTGATCGAAACGAAGCCTATATCTAATCCCTGAAGCTCTTGGAGGGTGTGGATCAAATCAACCAGGCTTCTGCCCCATCGATCGAGCTTCCAAACGACAAGCACATCTATTTTTTGTTGCCTTGCGGCGCGAATAATTTCAGCGCGCTTGGGTCTTTCTGTGTCGGCCCCCGAACCGACCTCTTGGATCTCGAGAGTGACCTGCCAGCCACGCTGTTTGCAATAACGGCGCATCTGTTGGGTTTGCATCTTGAGGGTTTGCTGTTCACGAGTAGAGACCCGGGCGTAAAGGGCGGCGCGTTTTTGTTTCATCGAACTTATAATCCTCTCAAAAGACCCCCTGGCCAAAACCCTAGGTCATTTAGAAAACAAAAAACCCGGGTTTTTGGGGGTCTTCATCATCCTAACTCACTCTGGCCAAAAGGAGTAGGTTTTGGACAGGCTAATTGAATAAACCAAGAACCTCTCTTTCAACCGGGTGGGGGTCTGTTAGTCATCAAGATGATGGCATGAGATTTGAATAACCAAAAAGAAGCGACGGCAAAAAGCATATGAACTCAGAAAACAAGGATTAAGGTATTAATAATCAGTTGGTGAAATTTTTGATATCCAAGGGAGCTGTATGTCGCCTGAGCGATGGCTAAGTGTTTTAACGATAATTGTTTTTACTGGATTCTTCGGCTGTACCCGTGGATGCGGTAGTTCGTTGAATGGGGCAAGTGAAGTCCTGAATGCGGACCGAGGGTTCAAATTTCCGTCAAATTTTCCACCGGACCCAGGTCAGGAGGGAAGAAAAACCTTAGAAGGCATTGATTCGGATCATGATGGCTTAAGAGATGATGTTCAGCGCTGGATTTATGCTCGTTATCCAAACGACGAGAGCAAGAGAAAAGCACTTCGACAGATGGCGCTTCAATATCAATTGGACATGAAAGTAGGGACTTCGCTGACGATCGATCAGAAGTATTCCCAATCCAAACAAGGCGACCTGGCAGGCCGATGCCTGACAAAGCGATTTCCGGACGAGCAAGATTCTAAGACAGGCAACATGATTTATCACAGCTATACTGAAATGGAATACGTCAAAGCCAAAGTGCTGAATATCGAGGCAAGAACAGCTCAATTTCTCAAGGTCGATGCTCAGTACGACGGCATGGTGTTTGGGGACGGGATGCCTGATGATCTTACGCAAGATGAGAAACAAAACCCCTGTGATCCGTAATCTTGACTTTCTCTTTAGTGTCATAGTGGTAGCGTTTGCGCTTGTGAGCACATCGGCCTTCGCCGTATCTTGTCAAGGGCGCGGGAGTATCGCGTTCTTTGGAAACGGAATGTTCAATACAAGAGAAGAGGCCAGGCACAATAAAGAAGCCTTGGAAAACTTACTCGCGCAATCGGAATTAAATTCCCCGGACAAACAATTTCTGACTCGGTTGGCCTATAAGCGGAGCGAACCCATTCTTGAGCAACTTGCGAATGTAGTAAAACAAAAGGGTATAACTGAGTTTGAGAACTTTTGGGCATGGCTATCTTCGCTTCAGCAGGCGCCTGACTGGTTTACAGATGCAATGAAAGCAAAAGAAATTGAACTGTTTAAAGCCGGTTCGACAAATTTTGAAGATCTTCAGGATCATTTTGAAGCTTATGCCAAGTCAGTTCGAGAGGGGTACAACGTAATCTTAGTCTCGCACTCGCAAGGTAACTTCTACGCAAATCAGGCGATGAGAAAATTATCAGAGTACACCGACGGGAGTTTGACTGGTTCTATTTCGAAGAAATCCGGGCTAAATCCGTTGTTTCCTAAATTTAACGACCTATTTTCAAACATCCAAGTGGCCACACCAGTTTCAGCGACCATAAGTAACTCACCCTGGACAACATTCAAGGATGATCTTCCTATTGCCGCAATCCGCGGGACGATCGGGGCGTTGCCTGGGAATGTTCAAAGTTCAGGGGTAGGGCTTCCACCCGATGGGGACTTCCTGGGGCACAGCTTTATTAAGGCGTATCTCCGTGTTGACGAAAGCAAACAAAAGGTCATCAGTGATATTAAGAACGCCTATTCGAAGATTCGATATCCGATCGGGTATTTTCAGCCGGCAGTAGTGATCGAGCATGAGTATGCAGTGAATGAGATTGGAGCTGAGCATCTCGACTTTAGTCTGTGGAGTCCATCTGGCGAAGAGTTTGGGAGCTTCGACGAAGAATGGCCAACCTCTGATGTGCAACTTCAAAAGAACATTGGAGATTGCTTCAAGCTCCATGTTGGCGATTCCACGATCACCGCCGAAACTGTCGTTGACCATAACAAAGACTACAACTTCAAATACACGGCTTGGCCCAATGGAGGGGTGGATCGATCTAAAGAGAAGCCCGTGGTGGTTGAATTTAAGGCAGCCCATGGGATCCGCCGATGGGATGTGGGTATGATCCATGTCAAAAAAGGCGATGCTAAAGAACCTCTTGAGGTTAATG
>JBAWVE010000254.1:0-2692 GCA_037147435.1 Parachlamydiaceae bacterium | reverse complement strand
TACCACTATCTTTTCGGGGATGATTTTTTGGTGGCTCCGATTTACCAGGATGATCTGAACAACACAGTGACCCTGCCCAAGGGTAAATGGCGCTATTTCTTCAATGACAATGAAGTATTCGAGGGTGTCACAAGTTTTGAGAAATCTTTTCCGCTGGAGGAATTTCCGGTTTTCATCCGGGAAGGCGCGATCGTTCCGTTGAACATTCAGCGATCTTACACCGGGTTAGGAAGTGAAGAAAACGCCGGTAAAGATACCTGGTTGATTTATCCGGGAATGGACAATGCCTTCACCCTTTACCATCCCGACAAAAGCGGTACAACCACCCTTACCATGAAGAATCTATCCGATCATTTAGAAATCATCACAAAAGACACCAGGAAACCTTCAGTCTATACCATCAGACTGGAAAACAATCCTGTGAAAGTATTATTTAATGAAATTGAACTCAGTGACTCCGTCGATTATCGTTTTGATAAGCAAAAACATCGGCTGACGGTCCATATTGATCATGTGATGGACGGGGTCATGAAGATTTTTCAGGCGGAATTTTAGCTCTTTTTAGTATCTATTTTGATATCGCACCCAGGATGGCTGTGCCAACCGCTTTTTTCAGGATTTCTAAACCGTCAGATGCTGCTTTTTGGGTCACTGCTTTCGAGAGTACCCCCAGCGCATTAAGTTCGGCTTCCGCAATCAGCTTTTCATCCAGGAGCCGTGATTCAAATTTTTCCTGGCTTAAATCACCGCTAATCCGTAGCTGAGCCAAAAGTTCGAGCCGTTCCTTCCTGCGTTGCAGAAACTGTTCAGCGACAGTCCTGACATCGCTCCAATGTTCACCTACCGTTCCTTTCATGGTCGATAACATTTCGACCAATACGTCATCTATATTGATATTCATGATCTTTGGTGTTAATTTGTTCGTTTACTGTGGAGGATTGCCGATTATTTGTTTCCCCTTTTCGGCCACTTGCATGGCAAAGAAAAGATCACTGAAGGTCTTCCGGTTTAATTTGACCAGTCCATCGCTGAGCGTATTGTCCTTCTTGTGCTCTTCCTTGTATTTCGTCCACAACTGAAGGGTGATCTCGCATATCCTGGTGGAATTTTGATTCAAAGGACGGATCTTGTTTTTGCTTAACAGGGCATTCAGGTCCACTTCAATGTTCACATATTCTTCGGAAAAACTGGAGAAAGCACGTCCTCCTTGTTCTGCAGAGGTATTGTCCAGCATCGACAGATAAAATTTATCCACCGTTTTGGCACTGTTCACTATCTGTTCAGTAATGGCGGCATCATAGCCTGGAAGAAGGATCACTTTGCATGCGTTCAAAGCAAGAAACATTAAGATGAACGCAGAGAGAAAAATTCTTTTGGTAAAAAGATCAGGTGGCTGCTTCATGATATTTTTTTTTAAAATTAAAAATTAATTAGGAAATAATTATTGTAATGATTGCATTATTTTAAATATTCTTTTAACCACTACTCTAATGCGGATTCACCCAATCTCTAAAATCATGTCTTCGTTAAGTCCTTGATACTCGAACGTCCCCAAAGTTTTGAATCCATTTTTCAGGTAAAAACGGATGGCCCTTTTGTTGTCGCTCTGGACACCTCCCCACAAGATTATCCTCCTGATTCCCCTGGCTGAAAGATCGGATTTGATCTGTTGAAACATCGCATTCCCCAATCCGCAACTCTGCCATTTGTCTGCAACAGAAGGAGCATAAATGCAGTCTGTTGTGGAGTCAAGCCTCAAGCCGTAACCCTCCAAACGAAAACGATCATGCTCGAAAAACCCAATCTTAACGATGGCATAAGCAATGATTTCCCGGGTAGTGTGGTCAAAAGCCAAATACCCCAAATGCTCATCCGGTTTTTGGTAGAAATCAGCGATAGATTGCTGGTCAAACGAATGAGGACTAAACCTTCTTTTGCTCTCCACACCAAGCTTTTGCAGATAATCATACAACCCACCAATATCTTCCGGCCCAAACCTTCTCGTCTCAATAGACTCAATTATATATGTACTCATTTGTGGTTGGGTTAAAATGAAGGATACATTTATTCCTTTATTCTGTGGATTCCATGGTATTAGAAAGACAACAAACACTGCCAGATAAACATGTTCCCGAATTCGTCTACCTCTTCCCATATCCGCTTCACCAACGGCTCATCTCCAGCTATGGAAGGAATCTCTTTCCGCTTCTCTTCCCAGGGAATACAAAGACCAGGTTTCACTTTCGACTTCATATGTCCGGCCATTCCGTAATCAGGGGGGAAAGCAGTCATGGCCGCCGGACAGTTTTGTGCATCCACGCCAAGCAAGGGAGCCGAACCACCCGAATAGACTCCGTACTCCCTGGTAAAGTCAGTCAGAACATGCATGTTTTCGATGGCTGCATCGTTCTGGATGATGGCACTGGCATCCATGATGTAACCTCCATCCCGCGCTACTTCGTCTATCACCTTCTTGCAGCGGTCACGTATTTCTTGAGGGGTGCCGAAAGAGAGCAGCGTATTCGGAATTCCTCCGCTCAAACAGAATTTGTCCCCGATCGTCCGGTGGGTCTTGAAAATATCGCCACTGTCGACATGGTAAACGATGCTTTTCTCCGGCAGATCCTTAAAATTTTCGAGGTGGTGATTCCAATTTCCTTCGGCATAAAAGAGTGTCTGGTGACCATTTTTC
>JBAWVE010000253.1:0-2712 GCA_037147435.1 Parachlamydiaceae bacterium | reverse complement strand
AGACTAAAAACAGATCGCGTCTCAGTTCATTTCTTCTAGATCAAGATCTCTGAAGCTTCCTTGCGTGTCCGAAATGCATTCGGCATCTATTGCTTTCTCTCATGGCTGGCTGTAAGCACGGTGCGCCGCCCTTTGATCGGCATCGGGCTCCACATGGTCGGCATCCCTTCACTGGCATAATTCATCTCTTGGTAAGACTGTTTGTATAAGTGCTTGTCCTGCGCCTGCATTATTATAAGTGATATTGACATTCTGACTAACCCCGCCTGACTTTTTTTTCTGCAGTTGGATCATAGCCTCGTTGCTGAATCGCAAAAGCTTTAATCCAAGGGTTTGGTCTACAGGAAAATCATGGCTCAAAAGGCGTAATCCCATAAGATGACTGCTTATGATCTGTGCACCATAGATCATTTCAATTGTGTCTTTTAGTGCAATGCTATGCATCATGGCGATGATACTCTCCACCTCTTCCTCTGATGGCTCTGTGTTTTCTAAGCTGTAGCAGCTACTGTTAGAATTGCTAATCGCTTTGGCGGCTTCGATGATAAGTAATCTAGCAGATTGATAGTCGGCTGAAAAAGCTTTGATCAAAGGAACTAATTTTTTCGGAATCATTATTTCATTCATAGGGGTCAGCCTGCTTTTTTTAAGGATACGCCATACCTTTAAAACCAATAGTGTCCGGCTTCCTCAGTTTTTTTCTTTAAAATTTTGCTTTCTGTTTCATGCTTTTTTAGGGATTCCCGCATTTTAGTGAATGTCTTTTCGTCTCCATTTTTCTTGGCTTCCCTAAGTTTGGAATACAGTTTGATCCACTCCTTTGAGCGTTTTTGATTAAGTTTTTCAACTTTATCGTAATCGTACCAATCGAAATAATCGTATTTGCAGTATCCACGATCGTTTTTGATGACGACATCAAAATCAAAGCTCATTTTTCACCTCGATGGTTTCTTCTCTATTGACTTGCTCGACAACCTTAATGTTGTTGATTTGACCTTGATTGTGATTGTATTGCACGTTGATAAGCTGAGCGCCTTTAATCCTATATTTTGTGAGTGTTTCGAGTACTTGATGGCCAAACTCAAAAAGTTGGATGGTTGAGTTTAAATCAACAGGATAAGAGCCTTGGGCTGTTTTCAAACCTCGGATATATGTTATGACAAATTGGCTAGCTAGTGCGGCTTCGATGGCATCTGTAGGTTGTAATGATTCAATTAAGTGAGTCACAATCTGAATTTGTTCCTCACTGATAAGAGGAGCTTGCTCTTTACCATAATCAGGACTATAAGAGCTCGGCTCGCTTGGTGTTTTCAGTTGATAGGCGCCTTGGATCGCTCCACGAATAATTGACTTGATAACGTTCGGATTCTCTCGTGGCTTTTCTAATGCACCCATTTTCGGAATTACTGGAACAGGAAAGGCGAGTTCTTCACGAGTGTTCTTGTGATCCATGTGCCAGCTCTCCTTTGTCATGTGAATACTGTGCTTAAGTGTGTTGTGGTAAAAAATCTATATAACACAAAACGCTAAAATTGCAAATACATGATTTACATAAAATGGATTAGATTGTAGTAATACCTACATTTCAAGTAATTCAGGTAAACGATGCGTTAACCTAAACAATACCAATCAATGAGTGGGGCCGGATCCGCATATCTGCATAACCAGCCCCACTTAGCGGCCACGATCATTTTCTCGAAATGTTCTAACCTTGCCGTGAAGAGCGACGTCTCCGAAGTACAATGAAAATTATGATAACAGGAATTGCAAGTATCCAAGCTCCTGTACTTATGATGAATACCAAAGCCGAAAAAATTACCAAAAGGGCGAGATTAAAAAAATAGCTTAAGTTAATAGTAAATCTTTTTATTCCCTTAGTGATTTTCTCTAATAAGGTCAGTGGTGGTGTATTTTCAAGAGCTTTTTTGGCTTCTTGATAAGTTTCTTTTGCGTAGACGACTCTATCGTGCAAGCTTGGATCTTTAATGCTGGGGATGTGATGATAGTAAGTGATTGCATTGTCATTAAGGACGGCACTTTCCATGCTTCCGTCGTCATAAGATACATGACCTACTATAATTTTCTCTTGTCTGAAGAGCATACGTAACTTTAACTGCTTCGCCGTAAAGGGATACTCCTTTAAGTAAGGTCTAAGTGTTGCACTGGTATTCAGAGATGTGAGCAGCGTTTCTGTTGCTAACAACATGAGTGCTCTAGCTTCTTGGCAATCTACGGGATACAGATACATGCATTTAGTACGAATTTCTGAGATATCGGAAGTTGCTGTTCCGGCAACCATCCATCCGCTAGACTGACAGCGCAAACCATGTTTTTCTTTCATCTCTTCTTTAAAAGAAGTTAGAATTTGATTTAACTCATCCTCAAATGCAGTAGGGTGATGAATAACTGCATTGATGGTGGATATTGCAGCATTAAGTTTAACAGCTTCTTCAAAAGATTCATCAAAATGAGTCCCAAAAGCTTTATAATCGAGAGCAGAAGAATCACTGAAGGGATCGGTGGTGGTATATCGCAGATACCGTTCCTTGTCTCTTTTGGAATAATTTGAGTAGACGTTCCTGATGCTACCATCGTCATAACCCCAATGGTGTAAATATACAAAGTGAATATCGATCCCTATGGCTTCTGTGGGTAAAGATTGCCTGTTTAGATAAGAAAGCATATTCGGATCTGCGCGGATCTTTTCAGCAA
>JBAWVE010000252.1:0-2733 GCA_037147435.1 Parachlamydiaceae bacterium | reverse complement strand
GAAAAGACTCGAGCCCCGGAGGGCCGACACAAAACCATGTTCGGTTACTATTAAATTATTAGATTAACACTTGTGGGTAACGACAAGCGTCCTTCGCGTTCAAAAATCAAGTAACTTAATATTTAATCCTTCAAAAGTGGTGACGGCTGGCGCCCTGGTAGGGATCGTCGCTGCCAAAACAGATTTCTGAGCTTATCTTTCGAACAGCTTCTGGAGACTGTACGTTTTCTTATTGATTCAGGAAAGGTAAAATATTCAGCAGAAAATCTTGTACTGGAACGCAGTGGATTTCATCCTGCATCAAGCTTCTGTGACCTCGATAGAGAAGAAAGAGTTTCGCTTCAGGATAGTCCTCTTTAAATGCTTTTAAGCCAGAAAGATCATTCCGAGAAACCACATCCCCATTTTTCACTTCGACAGCAATAAAACAATCTTTCCCGTAGAGAACAAAATCGACTTCTGACCCTCCACGTGTACGCCAGAAAGTTAATTCATAATCTGCTTGCTGATCGTCTATCCACGCTTTAAGATGTTGGGCTACCAATCCTTCCAAAGCCGCTCCATGAATCTCTTCTGGCCTATCCAAAGGACCTCTTGGACGAAGCGCTTGAAATACTCCTGCATCGAAAAGATAGAATCTTGGATGGGAAGTCAAGGCCCTCTTGGCTCTCTTTGTAAAAACATTCAAGGTATACCCAAGGAGCATATCCTCTAAAATCTGTAGATAGTTAGACACTGTCGATCGACTAACATTGCACTCAGAGGAGATATTATTCAAATTGAGTAAAGACCCATGAGAAAAGCTCATGACTTCCAAAAATCTGGCGAAATCTCCTATATTTCTTACCAATCCTTCTGCTTGGATTTCCTCTTTTAGATACAATGCTGTGTAAGTTGTTAATACTGCTTCAGGAGAGGCGTTATCCCAAGCCAATGGAAGCATACCTATTTCTAAAGCTCTTTCTAGTGAAAATAACGATCCTATTTCAGCTGCAACAAAAGGATTCATAAATTTAAGAAGAGCCCTGCCAGCCAGCAAGTCAACACCCGACCTCTTAAGTTTTCTCGCAGATGAACCAGTCAGAATGAATTGATAACCCCGCTTCTGTTCTATAAGATGATGTACAACGGAAAGTAGTTCGGGAATTTTTTGAATTTCATCGATGACAATGGTTTTGTTATCCCCTGCCCCTTCTGCCGTGCTGATAAGACGTTCCGGCTTGGCACCATAAAAGCTAACTTCATGAGGTAAAAGGAGGTCGATCCACACTGCACCTGGATAGTGATCTTTTATCCACGTGGTTTTTCCTGTGCCTCGAGGTCCTAAAAGAAAGAAGCTTTGTGTTGGTACTTTTAACAAGCGCTTTATGTGTCGCATTTTTACAACTCAATTGTGATTTTGAGTCTCATTTTTACATTTCCTATGTAAAATTGCAAGAAAATATAAGTCGCTAAGAAAAGTTTTAACCGTACGTCATATAATATAAGTACCTTATAATCAAACAGGCTATATTTAGTAGAATTATTGAGATTCTCTTACGCTTTCAACCGCTTGCTTATAGAGATCGTTGATTGAGGTGGTTGGCGAAAACTGGACAGGATTTTAAGGAATGGGGTCAGAGGAATGGGGTCAGGGCTTAGATCGTTAGATTTAAGCCTGTCACCCCAAGCCTGAAATCTAAGAATCTAAGCCCTGACACCATTCCTGACACCATTCCAATAATTCTCGCCCCGTCTTTTGACACATAATGTGCAAAAGGATATACTGGTATATACCGAAGCCTGGAGACTAATATGTTTATTCATGATGTGTGTACAGCTCTCGACATTGCCAAGATTCCTTATGCTATCGTCGGGGGATATGCAGTTGCCCTGCATGGGGCAGTAAGGGGTACAATCGATGTCGATATTGCCATCACCTGGACGTTGAAGAACCTTGAACATATAGAGAAAGCGTTAAAGAAAATGGGACTTGTTTCCCTACTTCCCATCGATTCCAACAGCCTGTTCCATTTTAGGGATGAATACATGAAAGAACGAAATATGATCGCATGGAATTTTTATGATCCCAGGAATCCAGTCCATCAGATCGATATTATCATTAATTACGACCTTAGAAACGGACATATCAAAACAATCACGACTCCTTCCGGTAAAGTCAAAGTATTGGCCCGACAAGACTTAATTGCTATGAAAAAGGCATCCGGGCGTCCGCAAGACCTGGAAGATGTAAAGGCATTGGAAAGCCTATGAAAAAGACCATACAGTACTTCACGAAGGAATATCTTGCCAAGTGTTCTACCTTAACTCCTGAACAGATTATTATGTACCTCGAGAATTACCGGGATCTCATGGCTAACAAGCCTGAAAAATGTCAACTCATCAGCATGAAAATCGAACCGTCTCTTTTGAATGCTTTCAAGCTAAAGGCACGCCTCGAAGGAGGTCATTATCAGACAAAAATTAAACAGTTAATGAGGGATTGGGTCACCAGGACAAGCGTGGACAAGGAAAGCGCAGGTATGGGAAACGAACGAAAATGAGAGTGAATATGAAAGGGAACTAAATGAAATCGGGCTCGGGCTCAGAAGACATGATCTCGAGGAAATCAAATGATCCCAAGGTCTCTCAAAACAACATCAGGTACGATTCAACCGTCTTTTTTGGTATGGTTCAAAGGAAGGTATCCTGCTTATCCTACCCATCCTGCCAATCCTGTTATTTTATTTTTTT
>JBAWVE010000251.1:0-2759 GCA_037147435.1 Parachlamydiaceae bacterium | reverse complement strand
CATGTTAGCCCAGGCTGTAGCGTGTCCCGGAGGGACTAGCAAAGCCTGGGAACCACCCAAACAAACGATCGAGTCCCGGAGGGCCGACACAAAACCGCGCCACTAATTCTTCTCACGAGCCTTGTTTTTGACCGAAAGTGTTCACTGCAAAGGTGATCAAGGCCTTAAAACTCATCCCCATAAAATCCTGCCGTTACATCCTGCCTATCCTGTAAACCTCTGACCAAAAGGGTGATCAAGGCAGCGTTTTCTTCGCGTCCTTCGCGTTCAAAAATCAAGTAACTTAATGTTCTATCCACTGCTAGGATTTACAGCTAGCCTGTGACCGAAAGTTTTCTCGATGAGAGTATTCTTAGTTCTCGACATTGCTTTTTTTGTGGGTTTTTCTTATCCTTGTAGTTTGATCTCTTTTTACGATTATCCAAAGGTTTTTTTATGTCTGAAATTGTTCCCAAAGTAAAAATTGCACCCAACTCGAAAGAATCGGAAATGATGGTGCTAGGGTGCATGTTGACCAGTATTAATGGATTAAATATTTCTGCCGACTCGCTAGATGATTCGGATTTTTACTATTCCGAGCACAAAATTATTTTTCAAGTGTTAAAGTCGGCATATAAAAATGATAAGCCTGCGGACGTTCACCTCGTCTGTGAAGAGCTTAAGCGGCAGGAGAAGCTGACGGCTGTTGGTGGTGCTGCGTATATTACGACGTTGGCGCAATATGCTGGAACATCGGCATATATCGAAGAATATGTGGCGATTATCCGCGATAAAGCTATCTTGCGCCATATGATTTATGCTGCGCAGACAGTAGAGAAAAAAGCCTTGGAGGAACCGCCCAGTGTGTCAGATGCCCTCGATGAGGCACAACAGCTATTCTATAGCATCAGCCAGCAATCCAATCAGGCCAGCGGCAAGCTCATCGGCGAAATTTTGTCTGGAGTAAAATCGGAGTCGAGCCAGACTTTCTTGAAGGAACTTCAGGAAAGGCAGGAGCGTTACCAGATTAAGGGACCAGAAGAGTCAGGTATTACAGGCGTTGCCTCCCACTTTAAGGACCTTGATAAGATGATTAATGGACTGAATAAATCCAACCTAATGATCCTTGCAGCGCGTCCTGCAATGGGAAAAACCGCCTTTGCCCTTAACGTGGCTGAGAATGTCTGTTTCAAAGGTAATGTTCCGGTTGGCATTTTCTCCCTGGAAATGAGCGCTGATCAGTTGGTACATCGTCTGATTTGCTCACAATCCGAAGTGGAGTCGGATAAGATCAAAACAGGATCCCTGAACGGGGTCGAATACCAGAGGGTTGTGGGTGCGGTTAATGCAATGCAGCATCATCACATGGTGATTGATGACCAGCCAGGCCTAAAGGTGACAGATCTGCGTGCGCGTGCGCGGCGGATGAAGGAAAGTTATGGAATCGGATTTCTTGTCATCGATTATCTCCAACTTGTCACTGGATCGGGTTCCTTCCGTACGCAGGAGAACAGACAGAATGAAATTGCAGAAATTTCTCGGATGCTTAAAAACCTGGCGCGTGAATTGAATATTCCAATTTTATGTCTCTCCCAGTTGTCACGTAAGGTGGAAGAGCGGCCAGGGCATCGGCCGATGATGAGCGACCTTAGGGAGAGCGGCAGTATCGAGCAGGATAGCGATCTAGTCATGTTCATGCTGCGGCGTGAGTACTACGACCCCAATGATAAACCCGGGATGGCTGAACTCATCATCGCAAAAAATCGCCATGGGGGCATTGGAAGTGTCAATCTGACCTATCGTAAGGAGTTTGTTCAGTTTGCTGATTACACGCCGATGAAGTATCCTGGAGGGGGGAGCGCTGTTGAAGAGGATATTGATCCCGCTTTTAGCCAATATTCTCCTGCGCACTAAAGCCAGTGCTTAAGCTGAATTATATTAAACTTGCAATTTTATTGGGAATTAGGTAGCATCCTCGCTTTGAACCTTGAAAAACGGTAGTATGGAGATAGATTATGTCATCAGTAAAAAAGAAACGACGCTTCAAGATCGCCAAGCATAAGCGTAAAAAGCGTAGTCGTCGTGATCGTCACAAGACTAAATAAGACCTGACATTTATGTGGAAATATCCTTTCGACTTTGATGTTATCGTCGTCGGAGCGGGACATGCTGGCTGTGAGGCTGCCTTGGCGCCTGCACGAATGGGCCTGCGCGTCCTGCTCCTTACCATGACGCTCGATACCATCGGGAAGATGAGCTGCAACCCAGCTGTCGGCGGCGTCGCAAAGGGCCACATGGTGCGTGAGATCGACGCCCTTGGCGGTGAGATGGGTAAAGTCATCGACACCACGGGTATCCAGTTCCGGATGCTAAATGCCACTAAAGGCCCCGCTGTGTGGGCTCCGCGAGCCCAGGCAGATAAAGTCGCCTACCAATACGAGATGAAACATCGTCTTGAGAAAACTCCCAATCTTGAAGTCAAACAAGGCACCATTGAAGACCTCGTCGTCAAAGACGGAGTCATCACCGGCGTCATGACAAAAGAAGGGATCCTTTACCACTCAAAAACAGTCATTATTACTTCGGGAACATTCCTTAGGGGATTGCTCCACATCGGCGAGACACACTATTCAGGTGGACGCGCCGGAGACTTGCCATCTGTTGGCCTCTCGGCAAGTCTAGAAAAACTGGGGTTGACCTTGGGTCGCCTCAAGACAGGGACGCCGCCGCGGATTAATAAACGGTCGATCGATTATAGCCTCACTGAAGAGCAAGCCGGG
>JBAWVE010000250.1:0-2844 GCA_037147435.1 Parachlamydiaceae bacterium | reverse complement strand
ACTGGATATATTTTAAGCACATTCCTCAAAATCCAACCGGATTTTGCGATCATAGTCCGGTCGACCTGTTATGTTATTTATTTGACCGAAAATCCTCTTCGTTTTATAAATAAAATGATTAAAACCAAACAATACACAACCAACATTACACTTGTTTTTTATTTAATAAAAGATTAAAATATCTTTTTTTAAATAAATAATAAGGTGTATTATGCCTTTTACTATAATAGATTTTATAGAAACAAAAATTAATACCTGCTACAACACAGACAAAATAGCTAAAGTCTATCTTCCAAAAATCCAGACTTTGCTGCCTCAAGGAATCCTACCGAACAATGAGGCTGACATTCATTTACAAGCAAGAGCTATCCGAGCTCAAGACGTAGCAAACGAGCGCATTGCTCTTTTGGATACCCGACAAACTCTTTACAAGCGAAATACCTTGCCTGACGCCCTACCTGATTTCGCCCCCTATCTCCTGAAATCGAACCTCCAAAATAAAGTTTGTCACTTCCAGTCTTGCTTGCGCAAAGTCCTTTCAGCTCAGGAATCTCTCTCTAATATTAAAGATTTTACTACCTATTACGGTTACGAACGTAGTGAGCTTCTATCCTTGACTGATATTGCAGCCATACGAAGTTTGCAAAGCGATTTAGAGGCGAACGATCCATTGTACCAGGCAACTCAAAACTTTCTGGACTATTGCCATACTACCATTCAGAACAAGATTGACTTGCTTACTGATTTAGCGAGCTCTTTCAATTGGCAAACTGCATTTGAAAAATGGAGTGTGCAAGACCAGATGAAACTCTTTGTTCAATCGGAACAAATTTTATCAAATCCCTACGAGCCGAAATTTGCCATTTCCGATTTAACCGGTAACCAACCTAACTTACAACAGTTGGTAGATCTCATTGAGAAATTAAAAAATGATAAAACAGCTTCATATTTCAAAAATGACTTTTGGGATTATGTTCCAGAGCTGGAAAGAAAGGCGCATCGATTAGCAGAGAAAACGGGTCAAAAACTTCTACAGGACGCAAAAACGGAAGGGCTTCTAGCCATTTGTCGCAAATATCGCAACACCGATCCTAATTCTTATCTCGTTGTGGGAGCGGGTCCAGCCGGTTTAATACAAGCGATTTCACTTGCACTGCAAGGGAAATCGATAGAGGTTATTGAAAAAAGAAAAGCTGATAGAGAAGGAAGACCCAACACAGTAACCTTTGGAAAATGGAATCCTCAAGAGCTCAAAATCTTACTCTTTTTAGGCACTCTTTCTCGTTTGGAAGGAAAAAGTAGTTTTGGCCACAATCGCGCCTATTATACAGAGACTGCCCTCAGCGATTTGGAAATGGCCCTAGAAGAGACATTACACTCTATTTACCCCGCCTTAAACATCCAGCATGAGACAACTATAGAGAAAATTTATCCAGACGGAAGTGTGGATCTCCAAATGCCTAATTCTACAACCCTCCGTAAAAATTTTACAGCGGTTATAGCGGCTGACGGCGCGCACTCTTCAACAAGAGGCATGCTCGGCATTGGGTTCAAAGGACTCTCACATCCTACAAAACTAGCGTTTTCGATCTATAAGAAAGACCCAAATGAAATTTCTCCTCCTTTGTGGAAAATAATAGCCTATCGCGTGAGCAATGCTGTAAAAGGTGTTTGGATCATTGCTAAAGTACTTTTTGGATGTTTGATCCATCGACGTAACATCCTTCAGTCGGCATCGCACGCGATAGGAGATGGTCCTTCAGGATTGTCGCGCCTCAATAAACACGACTATTTGTTGAGTATTTTCAGACGAAAAGAACAAACAGTTTTGGAAAAATACCAAGATAAAATAACAATATTAAAACACCTAAGACAAGATGCTAGCGCAGCGGAAAATGAGCTGCAAGAAAGATTGCAAAAAAAATCAAAGGCGCTACACGGCCCTCTTGATTTTATTCACATGATTTTCCGCCCGAAGGGTCACACAATGCGCCCCAGTGCAATGTGTCTCGATAGAACCTATCCTGTCGACGTTATGTTGCGCAAGGCGGAAAGAAGTCAAATACTCCTTGGACGAACTCTTTTTACGATCCGGGGCGATGCGAGCCATACAACAGATCCTTATAGCGGCACTGGCGCTAAAACAGCCATTGAAGAAACGGTAGCTGACCACTACTTTTTCAATATTGCTTCCAACAAAAGAAATCCTTTTGATCGAACGATTTTGGAAATGAGCTTCCAATCTTATCAAGATAAAATGTTCAAAGGAGCTTTTGCCGAAAGATTTGACTACTATCCTGGCACCGAAACGCCTGAATGGTTTGCGGACCTGGCTCTTTCTCAAAATTTCATCACAGAGCGAGAGAAAGATCTCTATCTTAATGTGAAAGCACAAAAAAAGGGGAAAATACCCCTCACATTACGAAAACAAAAACGAACGAACGAATTGAGAACAAAGTGCCTTAAGCTTGCAAAACAATTACAGGCTTCGCTTCCCCTCCGAGATTGGGAGAAAAAAGTGGTCCAACAGACAGTTGATAATCCTGATCTTGCAAATTCCGAACTTGACCATATTCTAAACAAACTCTGCTGTCTTGGCCACCCTATCGGAGCTCTTCTCCAAATCGCCATCTATTTGTAAAGCCCTTTCCTAAATAATGAAAACCATGTCTAAAGGCTTGTCGTTACCCACATCTATCAATCTAATATTTTAACTGTAACAGAGCATGGTTTTGTGTCGGCCCTCCGGGGCTTGGGTCTTTTTCTTTTGATATTTCCAGGCTTTGCTAGACCCTCCGGGACACGCTACAGCCCAATGTCGTCAAAATAAAGAAATTTATATGG
>JBAWVE010000249.1:0-2848 GCA_037147435.1 Parachlamydiaceae bacterium | reverse complement strand
AATCCTGTTATTTTATTTTTTTGACTGAAAATCCTCTTAGTTCAGGTGATCATGGCCATCCAAAAGTGTTACCTTCATTTGAACCATGCCGGTATTCTCCGCATTATTTGCGAGAATACCCGGCTATTGGTGTGGATTTTACAAGGAAAAGTTAGAGAATTCAAAGTTTATATTTTTTTTGAATTGTCAGAAATATTTTAGGTTGATAGGATCCAATTCCTTGGTAAATCTCACTGACGTCACTCGGGCAGGTTTTGAAGAACCAAATTAACCGTTGGACAGATGAGGACAAAAAAATGAATCCACATGATATCCGTCACGGGGTCGATATAAAGGGATACGATTTCCTGGAGAATCTCGCCTTGAATCTGTGTTCGTCCTGGAAGCATAGTGCTGATGAACTATGGCGTCGGCTCGATCCGGAATTGTGGGAGTTGACGCATAATCCATGGGCTGTCTTGCAGACTGTATCGAGAGAAAAGCTTACAGTGCTTTTAGCTGATCAAAAATTCAGCGGTCTTATCGATGATCTCGTGAAAGAAGAACAAAATGCGCTAGGTTTACCCACATGGTTTCAAGAAAACCACCCTCAATCTTCACTCACGTGCACTGCTTATTTCAGCATGGAATTTATGTTAAGCGAGGCACTCCCTATCTATTCCGGCGGTCTAGGCAACGTCGCAGGTGATCAGCTGAAAGCAGCGAGCGATCTTGGAGTTCCTGTCGTCGGCATCGGACTACTTTACAGCCAAGGCTACTTCAGACAACTCATCGACCAAAATGGGGATCAACAGGAATTCTATCCGTATAACGATCCGGGCCAATTGCCCATTAGACCCTTGCGGCTGCCGAACGGTGAGTGGCTCCGCTTGAAAATCGAATTGCCCGGTTGGTCGCTTTGGCTTCGCACGTGGGAAGTCCAGGTGGGGCGAAGAAAATTATATCTATTGGACAGCAATGACATTGCCAATGTTCCCTCTCACAGAGAAATCACTAACGAACTCTATGGTGGGGACAGAGAACTGAGGTTAAAACAGGAATTGGTCCTTGGTATTGGCGGATGGCGTCTTTTGGAAGCGCTTGGCATTCAGCCCGAAGTGTGTCATATGAATGAGGGGCACGCAGCTTTTGCCGTTTTGGAAAGGGCCCTCAGTTTCATGCAAAAGACGGGAGAACCATTTGAAGTCGCTTTGACTGCTACACGAAAAGGCAACCTCTTTACAACCCATACTGCAGTGTCCGCTGGATTCGATCGATTTTCACCCGATCTCATCACAAAATATTTGGGAAATTACGCACAAATGAAATTGGGGATTTCGATTGAACGGTTACTCTCCCTCGGTCAAATAAATCCGAAAGAGGATTTTAATATGGCCTACCTGGCGATTCGGGGCAGCGGTTTTGTTAATGGCGTGAGCCAGTTGCACGGGTCTGTCAGCCGGCGACTCTTTGAAAGTCTATTTCCCCGCTGGACTGAAAATGAAATCCCCGTCGGATTTGTCACAAATGGCGTCCACATGCCCAGTTGGGATTCACCCGCCTCGGATGCACTGTGGACAGAAGCTTGTGGAAAAAGACGGTGGCTTGGAAAAACGGAGGAGTTAGAGCAAAAAATTCACGCCGTGCCAGACACGGAAATTTGGGACATGCGCAACCAGTCAAGGAGCCGCCTGATTGATCATACACGCAATCGGTTGGCCAGGCAGTTGGGCGCCAGGGGTGCATTAAAAGGTGACATTGAAAAATCGAAATCTTTTCTAAATCCGGATACCCTAACCTTAGGGTTTGCGCGCCGTTTTGCAGCATACAAGAGACCTGACCTGCTGCTTTCTGATGAAGAGCGCTTCCTCAATATCTTAACGAATAAGGAACGTCCCGTTCAGTTGATTATTGCAGGGAAAGCGCATCCTGCAGATAAAGAAGGACATGCCCTAATCAAAAAGTGGATGACATTTCTTTCTAGACCCGAGGCCCGCAACCGAGTCGTTTTCCTTGGGGATTACGATATGATTTTGACCGAACATCTTGTGGAAGGTGTTGATTTGTGGATTAACACGCCGCAACGCCCCTGGGAAGCCTGTGGAACGAGCGGGATGAAGGTACTTGTCAATGGGGGACTGAATCTTTCAGAGCTTGATGGCTGGTGGGCGGAAGCGTATACTCCGGAAGTTGGCTGGGCCTTGGGGGACGGAAAAGAACATGATGGTGATCCCAGCTGGAATAAGACGGAGGCAAACACCCTTTATGACTTGCTGGAAAAAGAAGTGATCCCGGAGTTTTACACTCGGGATCAGAGAAATATCCCCACAGCATGGATGGCAAAGATACAAGAGAGCATGGCATTACTGACTCCTCGTTTTTCATCAAACCGTGCGGTACGGGAATATACAGAAAAATACTATTTTCCAGCAGCAGAAGGCTATCGAAAGCGCTCTGAAAATAATGGGGCATTGGCGAAACAAATAGTCGATTGGGAAACAGCCCTTGAGCGAAGTTGGGGAAAATTGGGATTTGGTGAATTAAAAATCAACACCGACAAAGAGCAACATTTATTTGAAGTCCAAGTCTACCTTGATGATCTGGACCAGCACACTGTAAAGGTGGAGCTTTATTCCCCGTTCTTGACAAAAGAAATGGAAAATTGTGGAAAAATTTCCACTACCCAGAACGGCTATATCTATCGTGCCGCGGTTTCCTCGAAGTATCCAGCATCCGGCTTGACACCAAGAATCATCCCCCGCTTTTCCGGTGTTTCCATTCCTTTAGAATTGAGCCAAATCCGATGGCAGAAATAGGCATGGTTCAAATGAAGGTAACACTTTTGGATGGCCTTAATCACCTGAACTAA
>JBAWVE010000248.1:0-2851 GCA_037147435.1 Parachlamydiaceae bacterium | reverse complement strand
TCCTACCCATCCTGCCAATCCTGTTATTTTATTTTTTTGACCGAAAATCCTCTTTGGTCAGGTGATTATAGCTATCTAAATCTTAGGAATAATTCGCTTGTACCTTGCTGCTATCAGACGACGAGGTCGCCGATTAATGTTTGGTGGCTGTAACTGTGGATATGCACACGCTGCAGCGTTCCGATGAGGGGTTCTTCCCCGCGGAACAGGACATTTTTCCAGCACCGCGTGCGTCCTTTCAACAATTCGGCATCCTTGAAATTCCGTTTTTCCACGAGGATTTCAATCTCTTTGCCAAGCATCGACTGCCGCTGCTTCATGGAAATCTCTTCTTGTAAGGTCATTAGGCGCTGTAAGCGGTCCTGCTTTACCTCCTCGGGAATGTCATCTTTCCAGCGCATTGCCGGTGTTCCTTTCCGTGGGCTGTAGGCATAGAGGTATGCTACAGAAAATTCTAGCTGTTTGAGCTGTTCATACGTAGCTAAAAAATCCTCTTCCGTTTCGGTTGGAAATCCAACGATGATATCTGTGCCAAGTGCTACATGGGGCACTAAAGAGCGTAGCATAGCCACTTTTTCTTGATACTCTTCAACGGTATAAATCCGATGCATCTTTTTTAAAATGCGGTTGGAGCCTGCTTGCAGGGGGAAATGCACAAATTCGCAGAGAGTGCGCAAGTCGCGCACTGCTGTCATGAGCTCATAGGTGATATCCACCGGATGGCTTGTCATAAAACGCACGCGCTCAATTCCGGGGATCTTGTCAATCCGATACAGGAGGTCGTGGAAAAGAGTCTTCCACTCCTGCTGATCTTTTCCATAACTGTTGACATTTTGGCCAAGTAGAGTGACTTCTTTGTACCCTTTATCAGCCAACATCAGGCACTCTTCGATGATATTGTCCGGGTGGCGCGAGACTTCAGACCCTCGGGTGTAGGGAACAACACAATAGGTGCAGTATTTGTCACAGCCGCGTATAATAGAGACATTGGCAATGACTTTATCCTCGCGTTTTGCCCCCAGGTAGTCCAGTTCGTGTTTAAAATGATCGTCGGTCCGGAAAGCCTGTTTTCCTGTGACCATGACTTCGTCCAGGATGTTGTTAAGATCGTGAATATTATTCGTTCCCAATACAAAATCGATGTGCGGAATCTTTTGGAATAGGGAGTCTTTCTTGGCATTTGCCATGCAGCCTGTCACTCCTATAATAGGTTGGTGCTGCAGATGGCGACCCAGTTGCCCAAGTTTTCCCATCACTTTCCTCTCAGCCAAATCACGGATCGAACAGGTATTGAACAGAAGAAGATCGGCGCTGAATTCATCTTCAATCCGAATCAAACCGCGGTTTTCCAGCTGTCCAATCATGATTTCGCTGTCCAGTTCATTCATCTGGCAGCCGTAGGTTTTGACGTAAAATGTCTTTAGTTTTCGCATGGTTCTCTCATTGTAGGGATATGATGGAGAGTATTTTAGATGAGATAGGAATTAAACGCAAAGCATCAGAGGTGAATGGACGGAACAAGCGTTCACTTCTCTCTGTAGCTGCTCGTTCCGTGCGATTATTTACGAGTATTTATCACATTTCTTACAAAAACTGTTGGCAAAAATATAGGCATCGCTGTATGATGGTGCATTATTTATGAGGAAGTTCTTGCGAAAAGCACGGAAACTGCCCTCAAGACTAACTTAAACTTTGCAGCAAGGCTTTTAAGACATGCATACACCTTATAAACAAGTAAAGACGTTTCAACTTAAAGACGCAGACGTCAAACGCAGCTGGTTCATTCTGGACGCTTCTGGAAAAACACTCGGTCGTTTTGCTTCCGAAATTACCAAAGTTCTTCGTGGTAAGCACAAACCTACCTTTACGACATATATCGATGGTGGCGATGGAGTCATCGTTATCAACGCTGATAAAATCGTCGTCACAGGAAATAAAGCTGCGACAAAAGAATATATCCATTATACTGGCTCTATGAGCGGTCTACGCAGAGTGCCTTACCGCACAATGCAAGCCCGTAAGCCGGCTTACATCATCGAGCATGCCGTTAAGGCCATGATGCCGCGTACACGCTTGGCAAATGCTCAATATAAAAGACTGCGTGTCTTCGTAGGCGCTGAGCATGGAATGTCCGCTCAAAAGCCAATAACTGCAACTATTTAAGCTTCAAGAGGATTTATAAATGATCACGCAAGAAACAGTCACTACAGGACGTCGCAAAACAGCAGTAGCTTCAGTCCGCCTAAGACCCGGTACAGGTCAAATCGATATCAACGGAAGACAGTTTGATGATTACTTCCCCGTCTCTCTTCAACGCAGCACTGTATTGGCGCCGTTCCAGAAAACTGGCGGAAATACCCGTTATGATATGGTTATCCGTGTAAAAGGCGGCGGCATAGAAGCCCAAGCAATCGCTACACGTCTTGGAATCGCACGTGCTCTGTTATCCGAAGATGAAACACTGCATCATGCTTTCAAAGAGAAAGGCTTCCTCACACGTGACTCACGTAAGAAAGAACGTAAAAAATATGGCCTTGCCGGCGCACGTAAAGGCTTCCAATTCTCGAAGCGTTAGTCGACCGTTGTATACATTTTTTTGGTATCAAAACCTTTGGGATTCGTTCCAAAGGTTTTTTTTTGCTGTCAGGATTCTAAAAACCAGGAGGCCTGGATCTCGTGGTGTTCCTGCGACTTGTCGGCAGTGTCATCTCGTTCGACATCTTTTCCCCCTCAAGAGAGTCAAAGGGGTTAAGATCATCAGGAGTTGCGTCTATAAATGAAGGACGGGAAGGATTCAAAATAGGGCATGGTTCAAATGAAGGTAACACTTTTGGATGGCCATGATCACCTG
>JBAWVE010000247.1:0-2902 GCA_037147435.1 Parachlamydiaceae bacterium | reverse complement strand
ATATCCGAGTATACCTAGTTGACGTGCAATTTCCTTACCAATTCCTTTGTTTGCCCCTGTAATCAGAACTACTTTTCCATTTTTACTTTCCATAATATTCCTCCTTTAATTTTTAAATATGCATTTTGATTTTTTGTTTTTCATTTTTTCGGTGTTGCAGCTATCGTCTCAGCGGCAGCCGCAGGGCGGGATTTCGCTGGTATTGAATTTGAGTTTAGTATATGTTTTTTTTGAATATCATCCTTTCTTTACCGATACCCCCCCGATTCTTACGACTACGATCACACTGATGCGTCTGATCAAGAGAGGTTATCAGTCTTTGCTTGCGTATTATCTGAAAGTTTCCCCCACAGTTTAATGAACCGCTGATTATATGACCCGTACGATCGGTGGTGTGAGCGGCGCTCCCCGTCGGCGATGCCGGTGGGGCCGTCGACTCGATTAGCAGCTGTACTAAATTTGCTGGTGTGCATCTGTTGGAACTATATGAAAAATGTATCTGCAAACCATTTGGCAAAGGTCTGCCACCAAGCTGAATGTCCGCATCCGTCCAAATAAATAGCAGATATAGTAATAGCTATAAACACAAGTAAAGGAATAGGAGATTTTTTCTTTATAATGTCAACGATTAACCAAATTATGGGAACCAATAACATAAATATACCCATTGTAGCACCAGCAACTTCTGGACTAAAATTAGCAAAAGCAAATCTGCCAAGCCCAGGTCCTAAAACTGTCAGACCGGTACAGGCAAAAAATCGTAAATGCCATGAAGTTCTGCTTTTATACATAATAGCCAAGCTATACAAAATTGCCATATATAAAATGTCACGAAGTCCACTTCTACTCAGATAAGCCAAAGCATCTGTTTCGCTAAGGTGCTTGATGTTGATATTCTTAAAGTATGTGGCCTTTGCTATTAAAAAAAAGGAAAGTAGGAGAAAGGGGATTACAAAATAGGATACTTTACCAATTTTTCGATGAAGATTATATTTTTTTCTTCTAATAAGGAAAGCTTGACTGATAAGCATAACTATCCAAAGTGTCGCAAGAAAGGCATGGAAATGATAAACCCATGAGAAACCTTCAAACTTTGGAAAATGACTAATGTATGTTGGATAAAAACCTAATAGAGTCATTAAAAGTACGCCAATAAAGAAGAAGCCTATGTTGCTTTGCAAATATTTTTCCATTTTGTTGATTTTTGTTGTAGATGTTTGCCCCATTTTATCTTGTTTAATAAATTATTTCTATTTAATTGTTTGCTGTTTGTTAATTAATTGATGACGGCAAAGTATAGCTGCTAACGGTTTTGGGCTTGCCGAAGGTGGGGAATTTGAAATACGAATGCTCAAGTTTACGATATTGTTCAATAGAATTCCAAATGTTGAGGATTGCACTTTTGCCCCACTTTTAGCAAACCCATGTTGTACTAAACCTGCCTCCTGCGTCGGCAGGTAGCTAAGTTAAAAACAAATAGCTTACGTATAAAAGGTCATAACCACTAAAAATTAGCGTTATGACCAGAAAACAACCTTATTTTAAGAGAAAGCATGCGGTGACTGTGGTCCAGAAGGCATGCAAGGAGGTAAAAGGGTTCGAGGCTCTTTACAAGACTGTTGAACGTAAAATGACGTTGAACGGTTACACCTCAAGTACACTGAACAACTATATGCGCAGCATTGCCCATCTTTGCAGGAATACCGGCAAATTGCCGCAAGACATGGCAGATTATGAGATCGAGGATTATCTGGTGAAGTTGAATCAGGAACGAAGTCTCAGTGACAGTTATTTCAAGCATACAATCTACGGCCTCAGGTATGTATTTAAAATGCTTGATCTGAAAGAGCGGGCATTAAAGTTGCCATCCTTACGAACAAAAAAAGGTCTGCCAGTGGTGTTGTCCAAAGATGAGTGCAGGCGACTGTTTTGCAGTACCGATAATCTGAAGCACCGGGTTTTATTATGCCTGATCTACTCTGCAGGCTTGCGAATGGACGAAGCCCGCAGGTTGAAGTGGAAAGATCTTGATCGCAGCCGCATGCAAATACACGTCAGGCAGGGGAAGAATCGCAAGGACCGGTATGTCGTACTGTCTGACTACCTTTTGAAGGGACTGGAAAAATATTATCGTAGGAACAAGCCGGAGATATACCTGTTCAATGGCCAGAAACAGGGAGAGCCCATGGGCAGAAAAAGCATCCAGTGGATCGTTAATGAAGCCGTGAGGAAAGCCGGTCTAAAAAAAGATGTAACATGCCATACCTTACGCCACACCTTTGCCACCCACCTGCTGGAGGATGGGGTGGATATCCTTACCATCAAGGAACAACTTGGCCATACCAGGATACAAACTACCCTGATCTATACGCATATTGCCCGGGTTGAACGCAAACTGGCCCATAGTCCGCTGGATACGCTCTACCGCATCGGTTGAATCTGCCACGGCACGAGCTTGCGCAAGTCATTCAACGATACGGTAAGGAGTTCCTTGAGGAACATCCCCAGCCGCTGTTTCACCTGCGTACGCTCCACGCAATTGAACATTGCCGGACAATGGCCATGGGAGGCCATGTGGATGCCTGTGATGCGTGCGGACACATCCGGGTATCGTATAACTCCTGCCGAAATCGCCATTGCCCCAAATGCCAGGGCACCCAGCGTGAACGTTGGATCATGGACAGGGAACAAGATCTGTTGCCGGTAAGCTATTTTCATGTTGTTTTCACCCTTCCGGAACCTTTGAATCAATTATGTATCAGATATCCGGTGGCGATGTACAACGCCCTGTTTCATGCAGTCTGGGAGACAATACAGGCATTCTCGGCAGATCCAAAGCACCTTGGGGCAGAAACAGGAATGATCTCCATCCTTCATACCTGGGGTCAGCAGTTGTGGCTTC
>JBAWVE010000246.1:0-2915 GCA_037147435.1 Parachlamydiaceae bacterium | reverse complement strand
AGGATGTTCTTTTCTTTAGCGTTGATGGGCTTACTGGTTTTAAAGATGTCATTGAGCGAGTCTTCCCTGCTTCGGCCGTTCAACGCTGTATTGTTCATAAAATCCGCAATTCAACACGCTATGTTATTGAAAAGGACAGGAAGGCTGTTTGCAAGGATTTAAAGATGATTTATACTGCATCCGACCGGGAGCAGGCAGCTATCGCATTAGAGGCATTTGGACAACGCTGGGATGCAAAATACAAGGAAATCAAGCCCTCATGGACTGCAGATTGGGATGACCTGATGACCTTTATGGACTATGGGGAAAACATCAGGCGAATGATTTATACTACCAATCCAGTTGAAGCTGTTCACCGGGTTATGAGGAAAGTCACTAATGTTTATTCCGGTGAAAGTGTACCACCTATTCCGGTCGTAAGTGTACCACTTTGCCCAGGGTGGATTTGCTGATCAAATTTACAATTTATTTTCGGTTTTTCTTTTTCTGAGAGACTCTCCTTTGAGTTCAAAACGGTGGGTGTTCCCTGACAATCTGTCCATAATTGCATCTGCCAGAGTGGGTTCCCCTATGTAATCATGCCATAGAGGGACAGGAAGCTGAGAAGTGATCAAGGTGGGATGCACGCCATATCGGTCTTCAAGTATTTGCAACAAAGCCAATCGTATTTTTGTATCAAGCGGGTGCAAGCCAAAATCGTCAATGACCAGCAAATGGGTCTTTTCGATCTGGTTGAGCAATTTCACAAAAGTCCCATCGAGTTTGGCCTGGTTGAGTTTTTCGATCAATCGTTGAAAACCAAAGTAAAGCACTTTGTAACCTTTCATACAGGCCTGTCGGCCAATGGCACAGGCCAAATAACTTTTTCCACATCCGGTTGCACCGGTGATGAGCACGTTCTCTGCCTTGCCAATAAAATCACAGGTAGCGATGGATAGCATTTGTTCAGATGTGAGATTGCGCGATGGATTACAATGCACCTGTTCAATGATGGCATTGTATCTTAGCTTGCTTGATTGAAGGTACAACTGGGTCTTGCGTTGCATCCGGTATTGCAGCTCGGCCTCCGAGAGTTGGGCTATGAGCAGGTCAGCACATGGTTTGTCCTGGGATGTCAGTGAAAGCGTCTGCTCGTAAACTGAAGCCATTCCGGTAAGCTTTAGCTTTCGCAATTGATCAATCGTTGTTTGTGTGTTCATGGGTTTGATTTTAAGTTATTTATTTGATTTTTAAAAAGATGAAAGAAAGCGTTGTCAACGATTGTGTGTTGGGAAATAACTTTTTGCGGGCAGATATTTTATGCGGGTGGGTAAAAAGTTATTCTCAATGCACAATCTTTTTTTTTGAGTTTCAGCACCATGGGCAATAACCGTGTGCGTTGACAGTTGAGGGTGAGGGGTTATTCTCATGATGCTGCCAGGGGCATGGGGTTAACGTGGTCATTGATAAGCTTGGTTTCCTCTCAGGTTGTCGTGAAAGGGCAATGAAAACTGGATATCTTCCACCTGGTCAATTGAATCCAAGTTTTTGTCAAGAATGGTCTTTATGGTACCGAAGTTGACCCTGCTTCCTTTCAAAGCACGCCGGCAGGCTGCTTCCATGCGCGGATGCCCAACCTTGTCGGCCAGCCGTATAATGCCAAGGCAACTGTTATAGGATTGCTCAACAAAGGCTTTGGAAGACAGGACAGCCCTCATCGCTTCAAAGGCACACACCCCGATTCTTTCTGCTCTTTCCAGGAAATAATCCGAGTCCCAGCCTTGCACTTCTTTCTGTTTGCGATGATGTGGCGGCATGTGTTCCAGAAGGGTGCTGTACCCCCGCGGCCTGAAACTCCTGACATGAACTGCGATGCGGTCAAAGCCCAGGTAAACCTCAACCACGTCCTGGTCGTAGATTACCGACACCTGCTGCCCGATGTGTTGATAAGGCACGCTGTACTGATGCCAGTCTTCGCCCACGATAACATGATAGTTGCGCTGAACTTTGCCCCGGGTCTTGTGCTTGTAGCTAAAAGGCATATCCGGCAACGGTCTCAAAACTGGTTGCTCTTCGGCAATGAACCGGTCAAACCGGCTGTAATCCACCCGGCTCATCGGTTTACGGTTAAACGCATCCAGCTCAGTCATGATGGCCTGGTTGACCTCGCCGACACTGTGCATGACTTTGTCGCGCAACGGTGCCATGATCCACATGTAAGAGAGGTTTACCTCTCTTTCCACCGAGGGCTTGTCCCGAGGCTTTGCAACGCGTACGGCTATCAGGTGGGTCTGGTAATGCAACTCCCATGCATAGCTGATATCGGTGAAAGTCTGTTCATACCGGCCGGGTTTGGTTACCACCTGCGACATGTTATCAAACTTGACCGACCGGGGCACACCGCCCATATATGCCAGGCAGTGGTTCAGGGCGTTAAACAGGTGTTCCTGGGTGGCATTGACCAATACCTCAACATATTTGAAACCACTGTAAGGAAGCACACAAACAAGCATAGGGCACTCGATTATCTCGCCTGTGGGCAGATCAACATAGCTCATTTTGTCCCCGGCAAAATCAACCTGGAGCACATCGCCAGGCTGGTGTTCAAAATGCATCACCGCGTCCAGCGGACGCAAATGGGTTGTCAGCAGGTCACAAAACTGAGAATAGCTGTACCCGTCAGGCTTATCATGCAGATACTCGATCCACAGCAACTGGCGTGTAACGCCAGGCCTGTGCAGTTCTGCACGTAACTTGCCGATCCGTGCTTTAAAATCAGCCTGCCGCTGATCCTTTGCCGGTTCAATACTTTTTGGACTTAATGCCGTGTGAAGTCCGGCATCGTCCAGGCAGCGCAGCTCTGAGGCCGTCTGGCCCGTCAGGGAGATCCTCGCACGGTAGCTTTCAACTGTTTTGCGGTGTATCCCAAGCTGCTT
>JBAWVE010000245.1:0-2919 GCA_037147435.1 Parachlamydiaceae bacterium | reverse complement strand
TCAATTTCTCGGAAGGGCAAAAAAGGCCGTTCCGTCGAAATTAATTACGCTGGAGTTTGCCTCTCTCTGGAATCTAAACCAAAAAAATGTACAAAGTCGAGGTTATACCATCACTTTAAAGTCCCGGATCATCAGCTGGATGCTTTGCCCTTGAAAGTTGTTAATTTGCGGTGTGAAGGCAATGCCTAAAGTAAGATCTTTTTTGCGCAGAGTTGGACTTTGCCCCGCCTTTCCAAAAGCAATTCCCTCAAGGACCCTGTCACCCTGTTCTAGATACAACTTAAGATGCCTTTTCCCAACAACTTTTGGAGGCCATGCCTGCTTGGCGCTGGAATATAGAATAGGTTGAGGGTTTTCGTTACCAAACGGCTCCAGAAGCTTAATGGACTCCATCAGATCGAATGTCAGATCTTCAAAAGTTACCTCCGCATCGAGATACAATTTTGAGACCACATCTTTTTCCGATAATCGGACTTCAGCGGCAGAGATGAACCGTCTTTTAAATTCCTCGATATTCTGTTCTTTGATTGTTAATCCCGCAGCAAAATCATGCCCCCCAAAATTCACCAGAAGGTCGGCACTCTCTTTTAATAGCTCCAAAAGGGGAAATTCTGGAATAGAGCGCAACGACCCTTTTCCCATCTCTTTATCGAGGGAAATAACAATTGTTGGGCGATTATATGCTTTGGAAATGCGCGTTGAGAGAATAGCAATGATGCCAGGGTGCCATTTGTCCGAGTGGATAATGATCGCTTTACGTTGAAAGATTTCTGGATTGGCATTCAAGATATTATCAACTTCCACCGACATCGTTCTTTCAATCTTCTGTCTTTCCATATTATTGAGGTCGAGCTCTTCCGCCATTTTTTCAGCGACTTGAGCATTGCGTATCAGCAGAACTTCCACTCCTTTTTGCGGATCATCGATTCTACCCAAACTATTCAATCTCGGCGCAATTTTTGAAGCGACAATAAAAGTATTCAACTCATTGAGGTCGACATCGGAGATAGAAACAAGCTTCGTCAAGCCAATCCGCTTCGTTTTACGCAGCTGCCGAAGCCCGTAGCGCACAAGAATGCGGTTCTCCCCCATCAAGGATCCCATATCGGAAATAGTCCCCAAAGCGACGAGATCCAGAAAACGTTTAAGGTCGACTTTCTTAGCGGAAATTTTTCCTTCATTGACAAGCTGATCAGTCACAGCATGTGCCAACTTGAACGCAACGCCAACCCCTGTCAAGTCTCTGTTGGGATATTTGTTGTTCAAAAGCTTTGGATTCAATGTAGCGACACAATGAGGGATCTTATCAGTGGGTTCGTGATGGTCTGTAATGATCACATCAATATTTTTCTCCGCGACTTTAGCGATTTCCGCCGCCGCCGTAATGCCGCAATCGACCGTGATCAACAGCTTACACTGATTTTTTATAGTATATTCCAACGCTTCTACGATCAAACTCTGACGGGATGAACCCCGTGTAGAAACATAAAAAAACACGTTGGCTCCAAGTCCCTGTAAAAACTCGGTCAACAAGGCTGTTCCAGTCATGCCATCGACATCATTATCACCGTAAATCATAATATTTTCAGAATCATGAATCGCTTTACAAACGCGGTCTACAGCCTGCTGCATCCCAGTCATCAAAAATGGATCATGGAGATCCGGAAGTTTTGCATAAAGGTAATCATGAATCTTTTCAAGAGACGTAAAGCCCCTGGAAACAAGGATTTGTGCAATGACTGGATGGATCTTAAATTCTTTAATAATTGCTTCTTTCCATTGAGGGTCAAGCTTTGGATAAACCCATAATGGAGTCACATATGTCTCATGCCAGGATAGCATTTCTGTTGCTCCGTTAATCTTATTTTTTAATCTTTATCCATATTGTACCCAATTGGTTATGAATGTCAATGGCAAAATACTTGCCTCCATCTCTGCGTTCTGGCAAATTGGTTAAATCCTAAGTTCAACCCTGTATCAGGAGATTATACATGTCATCAATGATCAATTACGGCACCGATGTTGTGCCAATGATAGGACGAGGCGCGCTTAATCCTCAAGTGCACCCATGGGTGCAGGCATTGAATATTGACATTGCGAAGTCAGCGTCATCAGAAGATCAAGCACGAAACACATGGACACGTGAAGGGTATTCTTTGCCCATGCAAGGGACTGTCAACCCGGAGGAATGGGACAGAGAGGTCGCACGCAGAGGATTTCCAACTAATGGATTTGGATATTTTGATATTACCCTTTCAGTAGGAGGGGAAGATAGACGCCTGATCTATCATGGACCTGGCGAATATATTATCCCCAGTTGGCATGAAGCAGGAGTTCAATTCCATGTCACATCGGGAAGCGCGCATCTCTGGATATGGAATAACTTTCAATATACCTGGGAATATGTATTTAAGAAAAAATCCGACACGATTGAAATTGGTGCCAAAGTCATTCATTGCCTCATTGCCGGAGATTACGGCCTTTCCATGCACACTCCCAAACTCAATGATAATCCTATTGCATTTATCGAATATGAGATGACACCCCCCGAGGCGTTCTGCCGTACCCTAGAAAGTATACGTATCAATTACCCAATAGAGAGAAACTTAGAAGAACCGATCTTCTGGAGTGCACGCGGCTTATCGCCACATTCATATAGAACGACTTATGTAGCTCAAAGATCTATTTAAGTTTTAAAACTATAGAGAGTAAATTGGAGGTGAGTGCCTTGTCGTGATCCACAAGTATCAATCAAATGTTTTAGTTGAGGTTTAGTGTCGGCCCTCCGGGACTCATTCTTTTGTTTCGAGGGCACCCAGGCTTCACTCGTCCCTTCGGGACAGCGCCTCAGCCCATACTTGTATCCACATCTTTTTATGAGGTACGTAACATACTTTGCTTTAGCAACCTATCGGTATC
>JBAWVE010000244.1:0-2991 GCA_037147435.1 Parachlamydiaceae bacterium | reverse complement strand
AGTGTTTCCGGGAATTGCCTACGGTTTTTCAACAGGACGACCTGAATGACGAGGCAGTTAGAGGTCTATCCTTGTTCGCACTGCGTGCTGCGCGTGGCGCGGCATGCCAAAGCAGCACCGAGCGGCAAACTACATCGCTGCCAAACGTTTCTCGGAGCGCTGTCATGTCCGTAGATTATTTGGGAGCGCCAAGTCCCTTGGTCACAGTACAACTGGAACATCTTCGCGAGCGCTGCCGGAGATAACCTCCGAACTGCGCAAAAAAACCTTGAACCGGTACTTGGTTGTGTTCTGTGTAGTTATCGGCCTTTACGAGCGTTCTTCGCTTTGGAGTGTGGCATGCGAAATTTGCGCCATCAAAGATGTCAAATCTTACATTCTGATTTAATTACTAACCTCGAGGCCTTTCTCTTGAAACTTCCGTACTCGTTTCGTGATCCCTCTCGATGTTTTTTTGTTTCATTTTAACTGGCTTTATATAGGCTTGATTAGCATTCCCATAGGAACTTGCCGATGGAGTATCAGGTCGACTATGACCCATCAAGATCGCAGTTAAATTAATACCGACCTCAGCTTTTTTGTTTGCGCTAAACTGCTTGCGGCCAGAATAAATTGAATACTTCTTTTCACTCCCCCATAAATCTTTGGAAGCACGCGTCATTACTTGCACAAAGAGTTTATGAAAATCCTTAAACATCATTTCCTCACTCAAGACAAATTCTGAAATAATTTTCATATGACCATCAATCATCAAGCGATCTGAAGGGTCATTGACGGGAATATTACGAGTTTTTGGCAATTGCTTAGAGGCACTTATTTTAGGATATTTACTAGCCTTCTTAATGCGTTCAAATGGTGCTGTACTTGCATGACTCTTGGCAGTTAGAACTTGTACAGCCACTTTATCGACGCTGGTCCACTTTGCGGAAAGCCACTCAATTGGGCGAATTCCTGTGGCCAAGGTAGCCAAAAGCATCACTTTCACATGTGCATGCCAAAAACTGTCTTTTCTCTTTGATTTCGCATCCAGGTAATTAACAAGCATATCCAGATCCTTTTTGGGAATGCTGGTGGGGCCTTTTGGTCGTTTTCTTGGCTCCACTTTCCCATTCGACATTTTTTCTCGCAAATAGATAATTGCTTCTGGAACTCCTTCCTTATCAACAATATCCAAAAGCGCATATAACAATGCAGATCCGTAGGTATTTTTACTTGAAACTTCCAGATCATCGCGATCAAATAGATCATCCACAATCTCTTCATAGGTTACAAATGCATCATAGTCTGCGACATTCTTTCCGTATTTTTTATCAAGAGAATACTTAACCATTCTTCTTATATCATTACTATAAGTATTTATCGTCCCAGATTCGACTGGATACCTTACTTCTTGAACTACAGCAAGTATTTTATCGCGCTGAATTTCATCCGCGCCCTCTGTCTGGGGTTTATCGGGATATCCAATATTACTCGAATAAATCAACACTATCTCCCTGGTGCATATTTAAAAAATTGACTTCTTTAACGAGGAAACCATTTAAATCCAGACACAAGATAAAAATCATTTTCAACAACATAAAATAAGGGGTGGCAAATGAAACATCACCCACCACCCCTTATTAAAATTGCTATTGCGAGACGACTGCAGCCTGGCCTTCAATTCGCTTCAGAATGACTTTGATGCATGTCAACGAGCTCTTAAGGTCTGACTCGATATCCTGCAAAGTCTTGATAGGCAGTTCAAAAATTTCTGGGTCTTTGAGACTAGCCACGACCAGAGTGATTCCTCTCTGCAAAGTCTCAGCATCGCGCGTTCTTCTGTATTCAGTCATATACTCTTCAAGCTGCCTAAACTCCATCGGTGTGATGTTCAAAGACACCTCTTCAGGCAACTCCTTTACGGGCAATGACGGATCAACTTCTCCTATGAAATTTGCCTGTACGTTGCCTGCAGCGTTCTTGGCGCGATAGAGCCTGATCTTTCCTGATTTCAAAACGAAGTTCATTGGTTAAACCTTAAAAAAATGATAAGGTCTGAATTACATACCACAAATTTCGCGTTGGGGAATAAAGTTTTGACCAAAAAACAAACTGAATCCGTCTTGATTCTTGAAGGGCGTTGTGGTGTCAAAGAATACCCAAGTCGCATCCTCGAAGTCCTATCGCAACACTATCGGCTGCAACTGGACCCTGCTCCCGCCATGACCGGCTAAGCCCTGACATGAACGCAAGGTGGACATAGCCGTGAAGCATGTGGAAAGCTGATACTGACGCTCCTGGGCCACCAAGAGCCGCCATTCGGGCTGTGCGTGTTGAAAAGGCGATTTCGGCTCTTTTGCATGGCCCGTACTAATGTCCAATAAAGAAGCTGCCAGACTGAACCTCCAGATGGTTTTCAGTTCGAGTCACCCAGCTTGTCGTTCTACTTTTAGCGGCTTTGATCGGTCATCATGACCTTTCTGATGCTCACTAAAAACGCGTTCACTGGGCTGTCCATGGCCTTGATGCCGCACCGCCAACGGGCCAGGCTGGCCGGCTGGATCCCTGAATCCTCGGGGACTGAGAGTCGGATTTTGCCGGTCCCGGTCAGCAGGCCCTTTAAATGCAGACAGAGCCCGCACATTGTGTTGTCGGAGCGGTCCGCGTACTCTTGTCGCGAAGCTTCTCGGCCCCCTCAGGCAACTCGCGAGACTACACGCCCCGCTGTGTGACCGCCCAGGCTAAGCGTTGCTCAGAAGTGGCGATTGCGCAATGGGCCCCTCGAAGTGTGTAAGGTTATGGTTTGGTTTCCCGCCTGACTGCTCGGGGGGCGGGTTGTGGACTCAAAGGATCGGCGTCGCCTCACGGGCGACGACGATAAAAGCCAATGGCACCCTCCCTCGGAGCCGTCGCCATCATCAGCCCGCCGGATCGTAGTTGAGATTCGGTCCCAGCCAGCGCTCGCATTCGGCCAAGCTCATCCCTTTGCGTGCCGCCAAGTCCACGATCTGG
>JBAWVE010000243.1:0-3010 GCA_037147435.1 Parachlamydiaceae bacterium | reverse complement strand
GCCATCCAAAAGTGTTACCTTCATTTGAACCATGCCGAAAAAAGAGCAAAAAAGAAAGGGACGTGTCAGCCCGTAGTTTTTTCAGCGTTGTTGTGTTACCTTCATTTGAACCATGCCAGATTTTGGATGTAATGCTTGCGTCCTATGAGCGCTTCATCTAGAATATCTTCTTTTTCTCTTTTATATTAAGCTAATACCTATGACATCTCTCACAGCTCTCGTCCAGACAACAACATATGATATGACCCCGCCAGCAGCACGCCTTTCCCCTGTTGTATGGACGGCATTTTCTGTGTTAAATAAGGTACATGGCGTGTGGCGGTGGTTCCGGCGCATCGAGCTTTATCGCAACCCTGATAATCTGGGACAACTACTTGCGGGCCATCTCGTCAATTTTGCTATAGGCGATGTCACATTACTGCGTATTGCAGCCCAATGCCTGCTGATTTCTACACGCGTGCTTGAATGTGTGCAGCAGCAGGGGGTATTATGTTGCTCAGGGCGCCATTTGTTAGCCACGATTAAAGGACATTACCCCAGTCCCACTGAAGTTCATTGGGACGTACAGGTTGGGACAGGATTACAAATGACCTTAATGCCGGTGTGGAGTCGGATCAAAAGGATTGCTTGTAGCACATTTGACTTTCTTAAGCAGATATTCAAGCTGAGTATGAATATGATGGATGCTATCGACACGTTTTGTTTAAGTCCTTACACACGCAATGAAGGAATAGATGAAGGGTTCGTCAATGTGATGAAGTGGCTTGACACACTTGTTGAAAACAAAGAAGAACTGTTAGCTGGAATTGTGGGGAATCGCATGATTTTTGAGCGTATTTTGACAAAATCCCCCTTTACCTACAATCAGCTGCGTGATGGTGTGGCCAATGCATTAGAAAAAACAGAACTCATTGCTGTTAAAGCTAGGAAAATTACTGCTTTTGGGAATGGAATGCTTATTGACATCGGTAAAAAAGTGACCGGTGGAACAATGGTCATGATGGGGCTTGCGGACTGTCGCCCCGCTATTCTAGCCGAAACACCAATGCAATGAGCGATAGCGGCCTTTCCTGCAGGGATTTTGCAAGGGATAGTTTTGCTTTACGCAGGACGGCATCAATAAATTTTTTCGGAACCAATTCCCCTTTATTTTCTTGAAGGGCCCGGTCGAAGAAATCCTTTACATTTTCCTCGGTGCTGTCCGCAATAAATGAGCTGAAGACAAGACCATCGCCGACTTGCCAAGAGGTGCTCACCTGAGTGAATAAAGTTCCTTCATCTGCCCCCAAAGCGGCATTATCGGAAGTGATTTTGACAGGAGAGGAAGTAGGTAAAATCTTCCACAAACTAGTCTTTCCGCATGAAATATATTCGATTTGTTTGTCTTTCGGTTTGAGGAGAAGATAACCCAAGGTAAAGACCCCTGCCTTTTTATCACTAGTGACCAATTTATTCAGGGCTTCAATGAATTCTACAGGTTTTGTTTTCTGTTTGACTAAAGACTGCACCATTCCCCGCAACATGGCAGCAAAAATTACCCCTTCAGCACCTTTTGCCAGGGACTCGCTCATAACAATCCCGTACGTCCCATCAGGAAAGCAAAAGAAGTCGTAATAAATTCCAAAGATATTCACGCCTCTTACACAGCCGGAATAGACTTCTATTTCGGGCCATTCCGGCGATGATGACGGGATGAGGATTTCCTGAATGTTGCATAAATCCTCTGAGATTTCGCTGAGTTGATCTCCGGGTTTTTTTTCTTTTTCCAGATTTGTCGAATTAAGGTATGTCGATATATCCGTGATAAAATCGACAATATCGCAATAGCGTTGTTGTGGATTTGGCTGAAGGGCCTTGCTGAGGATTTTCTGCAAACCTTTAGGCATTAAGGAAATGTGAACTATCCCATGACACAGTTTTCCTAATACGAGCTCATAGGTGATAATCCCTAAAGAGTAGATATCGGAAGGATAGGAGACTGTTTCGGGATTTTCTTTTTGCTCTGGACTCATGTAAATGGGGGTACCGATGATTCTCTGCGCTGGCAGATCGCTTTCGGGTCCTCTTTCTGTCAGCAGCTGGGCAATGCCAAAGTCGATGACTTTCACTTCTCCTGACTCTGTAATCAACACATTTTCTGGTTTTAAATCTCGGTGGATAACTCCATGCGTGTGCAAGTGGCAGAGGGCATAGGCAATATCAATCACGATTTCCAAAGCCCTTTTTAGGGAGATTGGCCGTTGCAGAAGGGTTTGTCGTAAAGATGTCCCCTGGATGAATTCCATAGCAATGTACAAGCCACCTTCCCATTCGCCATGGCCATAGAGTTTGACGATATTTGGGTGGTCTGTCATTGCAATGATTTCTGCCTCTTTCAGGAATCGTTGCACAATCTCAGGATGAGACAGGAACTTGGGCAGCAGGACTTTGATTGTGGTGACTTCATTCGTGTTGGGATGAACGCCAAGATAAAGAACGCTCATTCCGCCGGTTTCGAGAAGGCATTCGATCTTATAAGGACCGATCATTTTGGGAATATTTGAAGGTTCGCCAAAGCCGGGGAGCTCTTCATACAGTCCCGGTTGCGTGCGTCTTTTATGGAATTCGTCTTTAGGCATTCCCTGATCTCAGCTCGACTTTGTATATTTTTTTGGTTCAGAGCTCCATGATTCTGATCCCCAGTACATCGCCGATACGGAGGAGCTCTCCTTTTGCAATTCTTTTGCCATTGACGACTAAGTCGACTCCAGATTCCGGGTGGATATCAAGATCTAACATATTGCCAGGTTGCAGCTCTAACAATTTTTTGACTGACATTTGAATGCGGCCTACCTCGATGACCACCGAAAGGGGGATTTCATCAACGGACAAGGGGGCTTTGGGAGATTCTTTGACAGGTTCTTTCGGTACTACAGTTTTTGGTGGTTCTTTAGGGGATTCGGTAGCTTTGGGTTTAGAAGCTGTCGCCGGCGCTGGCTCTGTCGGCTTAACTTCTGCACTCTTCTTTTTT
>JBAWVE010000242.1:0-3089 GCA_037147435.1 Parachlamydiaceae bacterium | reverse complement strand
CCCCAATATTGAAAGTCTGACAATTATGAATGATTCGATCGACAGCTGCTGCTGTTGGGCGACAATTAAAATTGGATGATTTTTAGGGTTATCGACAATTAAAAACGGACGGTTTCGAATTAATTAATTGTAAGAGTTGGTTCTGTCAATTCCTTTTCTGATTCTTTTTTTGTCATCCTCTTTTTTGCCATCATCCCTCGCCAATTCTCCCCTCCAACGTTAAAAGTTTCACATTTATAAATAATCCTATCGACCGCTGCGGCGGTAGTGATCGGATTCAGGAAAACTTTGTCCCATTCTGAATAGGTGAGATTGGTCGTTATTATAAAGCTTTTTCGTTCACTTCGCTGTGATATCAATTGAAAGAATAGATCTGCTCCATCTTGGTCGTGAGGGATGTATCCCAATTCATCACAGGTAATGACATCGTAGTTGTCTAGTCGTTTGAATAGCGATGCCAGTGTAAGATCTCTTTTGGCACTTAGAAGTTGATTGATGAGTGCATGCGTTGAAGTGAAAAGACACTTAAATCCTAGACCACAAAGGCGTTCAGTCAACACAATTGCAAGGTGAGTTTTCCCTACACCGTAAGATCCAAAAAAAACAATATTTGTGGCTTGACGGACAAAGTCCCCTTCGGTGAGACGATTGAATTGTTGCGCTGTTATTCCAGTTCTTAAGTCGAAATTATAGGTTTCAAGAACTTTGCTCAGAGGGAGTTTTGCCTGACTGATAAGCCTTTTCACTTTTTGTTGATGTTTAGCCATCAATTCAATTTGTACTAATTTTGCAAGATACTGTTCGTATGTTTTTCTTTCCTTTTCTGCAACTTTAGAAATTTCAATATATTCTTTTGAAATTTCGTATAAAAATAGTTTTCTAAGTCCATTTATTAGTTCTTCATGGTTCATTTGCTTTGTCCTCTTTGGGAATAAACCGGTCGTATTCAGACAGGTTGGGTTGTAGCGGGTCTTGATTAAACCAGCTGTTAATATCAATGACATCTGCAGGACGTCGTTCATGTAGAAGTAAATCCCGTAGGTCATTGAAAAGTTGCTCACTATTTGCTTCTAAAACCAATTCCATTCCAGTCACTATTTCTGAAAAAGGAACGTACTGGATGAGGTTGATCGATCGAAGATAATCTCTTTCAGCCGAGTGTCCTTCTTGCTTTTTGAGGAGATCATAAAATCTCTGACAGGTATTTGAAGGGAATAAGATTTCTCGATGCGCCCATCTGACCATGGCATGAGGTTTCCGAACGAGAGAAGGTAAAACGTGTGCGAGTAAAATACTGTGCTCACCATCTGGTTTCCTAGGATGGATCACAATAGTATTGTCTTTATGATAGGGTTTTATGAGGCGAATTTTGACGTCATAGGGGCCTCCTACAGCTCGACACTCTTTCTCTATCCAGGCATCTGGCACTGAATAAACTGACTTTCCTATTCTGATACCACCATAAGAACTTCCGGAAGTAGTAATCACATCACATAAAATGGCTTCGTCTCGCGATGGGAGTACTTGGAATTTTTTTTGTTCTTCTTCTCGGAGAAGCTTTGTCTCTTGAGTTTCGCGCTCCTTCATGAACTGTATCAACCATTCATTTAAGTGCTCCCAATCTCGAAAGATAAGCGTCTCATGACTCACTCTGTTTTTAATACGAATAGCATAGCTTCGAATATCTCTTTCAACGTCACCTTTTTCATTTCCCTTTCCAGGGGAACAAGGAAGAAGCCCAAAATCGTAGTAGGCAGTGGCTCGGTTAAAATGGTCTGTATAAATTCGTTTATTATCTGGAAGGATCTCTTTTACTACTGGCGAAAGATTATCAAAGCGAATATTTTCAGTCATTCCTCCAATTGATTCAAAAAATGAGTGCACTCCATCCATAAAGCATGCGTAGTTTTTGAAGGGATATCCCTTTACAATACAGGTATCGCTGAATGGCAACGTTCCGAAATGAAGATGAACAATCCGAGTGCCATCTACAAATGGGAGTTCCACTTTTTCTTTGAAGTCAAACTGGCATTGCTCGGCAGGTTCATATTCTTGTTCAAAAAAACGCTCCTTAGGTTGGATAGATTTGAGGCTAATGAGTTTACGATTAATTGTTCGCTCTGACCCCCTGTAGCCATCAGGGATCAAGAGTTCATAAATTTCTCGGTCTGTTAATGTAGGTGTGCGATCTAGCCACTGTTTAATTTTATCTTCGTAGCCTTTTAATGGATCTGAACGAGTTGGTTTTTCTCTAATCTTATATTTTGGAGGTGTATTTAATTTTAGGTACTTTGAGACTGTTTTCGTATTAAGTCCTAGTTTTTCAGCTATTTTGGCTCGACTCAGGCCTTCTGCTTTTAATTTCCTAACTTTTTGAAACATATAATCACTCATCATTAGTGGCTGCCTCACTTCCGTCTTTTGGAGGCAATATATCTTTTTAGTCAGCTTCTGAGCTGCCCTCATTTCATGAATAGGGATGGCTGGGCGTAAGCTTTAGAAAGTGGGGGACGCCCAACACGTCCCCCACTTTCTAAAGCTCGCCAGAAGAGCTCTTACTTCGTCCAGCCATCCCGTTCGATGGATCATTAGGGCTTGAGTATTAGAAAATCTGTCCTTGCTGCCGTTGATTCACGCTGGAGGAGGGGGAGGGGGGTCCAATTTTAATTGTCGATAAGCGATGTGCCCCCAAGGTCGAAATTATCCTTAAATATTCAAGTCCTATAAAAATGGCTTCTAATTTACCGGGATCCAAGCAATGAAGTACTTCACGAAACAGAGCATTTCCACTGCCATCCCAGAGGTCAAGCGCCACTTGTACCATGACCTTCTCCCCTGAGGAGTAGCCAGTCAATTCGCTCAAAAGAACCTCAGATGACTTTCTTAAACGAGGAGTCTCTAAGTTAAAGAGGGAGGACAACAAACTAGAATGATTACGAAAAATTAATTCTAAAACGATCTGCAAACGATGCTCTTCTTCGCTGGCATCTTTCCAATTCAACATAACGGATCCTTCTGACTCCGACGAGTCGTTCAAAGTGATCCATTTTTAATTGTCGACACCCTCCGTTTTTAATTGTCGCGTTACA
>JBAWVE010000241.1:0-3092 GCA_037147435.1 Parachlamydiaceae bacterium | reverse complement strand
GACGATTCTCGGCAAGTTGAAGTGCTTTTGGGTGTCCCAACGAGGAAAACAGGAGAAATTATTGGTAAGGGCAATGTTCCGATGCCAGAGCGGCTTAAGGAGTTCATGAAAGGGGAGAAGAAAACAGTCGAAATAGGTACCGGATTTGAGGAGTTCAGGAATTACCTGCTTTCTGTAGAATCTTAAAAATCGCTTAATTCCAGCCAGCGCATCTCCTTCTCTTCGAGCAAAGAGGTGACTTCACTGTAACGCAACGATTTTTTGTGCAATAAATCGGCTGCCAGTAGACCTGAATTGAGATCTTCCTCCAGAATTTTTTTCTCTTTTTCAAGATCAGAAATATCTTTTTCCAGCTCATCCAGCTCCTTTTTTTCCTTGAAGCTTAATTTTTTCTTCTCGGTGGCAGGTTTTTCCCGGATGGGTTTTTCTGTTTTGACAGCAACTTGTTTCGCCTTTGACTTCTCTTCAGCCCAATCGCGGTAATCGGAATAGTTTCCGGGGAAATCTTTGATGACTCCGTTGCCCTCAAATACAAATAGATGATCGACAATTTTATCCATGAAGAAACGGTCGTGGGAGACCACAATTGTACATCCCTTAAATGATCTAAGATAATCCTCCAGGACGTTTAGTGTCATGATATCCAAATCGTTGGTGGGCTCATCGAGAATCAGAAAATTGGGATTACGCATCAGGATCGTGCAAAGATATAACCTGCGTTTCTCCCCGCCGCTCAACTTGCCTACAAAAGAATATTGTGTTTCCGGTGGGAAGAGGAAATAGTTAAGGAATTGAGAGGCAGATAATTTGGAACCGTCACCCATTTCCACCACCTCAGCAATCTCCTTGATGATATCTATGACCCTGTCTTCGGGTGAGAATTGAATTCCATCCTGTCTGAAATAGCCGAACTGAACTGTCTCTCCGGTATCCATTTTGCCGCTGTCTGCAGGATAAGCGCCTGTCAGCAAGTTCAGAAAAGTACTCTTTCCGGAACCGTTTTTCCCGACAATTCCAATTTTTTCCAGTCGTGCAAATTTGTAACTGAAGTCTTTCAGGATAATGACATCACCGAAGGCTTTTGACAGAAGGTCGAGGTTGATGATCTTATTGCCCAGACGTTGTGAGTTGATAGCTAGTTCAAGTTTATTATCGTCTATCCGCCTGGAAGCTTTTTCTTTCAGCAGGTACGCATTTTCAGTCCGGTATTTGGATTTGTGCGAACGGGCCTGTGGCATCCGCCTGAGCCATTCGAGCTCCGTTTTGAATAAGTTTCTGTCTCTTTCGATTTCACTGTTAAGGTTTTGGATCCGCTCGTCACGTTTTTCAACATAATAGGAGTAGTTTCCTTTGTATCTGAAAAGGGAATGTTCATCCATTTCTATGATCTCATTGCAGACTCTGTCGAGAAAATATCTGTCGTGGGTAACCATCAAAAGGGTGCATTTGGCTTTTTCAAGTGTTCGTTCGAGCCATTCGATCATCTCAAGGTCGAGGTGGTTGGTAGGTTCATCCAGGATTAGAAAGTCCGGTTCATCGATCAGGACATGGGCGAGGGCAACCCGCTTTTTCTGCCCGCCAGAGAGTTCCCGAATGGGTTGTTGCAGATCGTGGATATTTAATTCAGTGAGAATTTGCTTTATTTTTAGCTCAAAGTCCCAGCAGTTCAGTGTATTAAGTCTGTCCATGGACTTTTCAATAGCCTTGTGGTCACCGCTTTCGATGGCGCTTTCGTATTCGCGGACGGCAGAAATATTTTCACCTGAAGAACTAAAAGCTGCCTCCAGGATGGTTTCATTGGGGTTCAGTTCGGGTAATTGTCGCAGGTAACCGATCCGGATATCGTTGTTGAAAGTGACTTTACCACTATCAGCCACCTCGTCGCCCGATAGGATATTCATGAGGGTTGTCTTACCTGCTCCGTTTTTAGCGATCAGGGCTACCTTATCACCCTGGTTGATAGTGAAGGATATATCTTTGAAAAGCTCTAAATCTCCCCAGTTTTTCGAGAGATTGTCGAGTTGTAAGTATGGAATCATAGAAAATTCTTAAGGCAACAAAGGTAACATCTAAGTGGAGACTACATGAAGTCTTTTGCGAAGAGGTCATGAGCAGAAGTACTAACGGATTTTAGTCTCAATGTTTCTTGTTTAATATGCTCAAATCCCATGTAAATAAGATCATTGCTTCTGTCCGGATTGCATGTTTCTGTTGCCGGTTCTGTTACATAAATCATTTATATGCTTTCCATTCACTCATAAATCGTCTTTGGGGTTTTTGTTTTCGCCAAAAAGGTCAAGAGCATTTATCGCGTCAGAATCTTCGCTGTTATCATATTCACCATCATACCAACGGGAGTTTTCATTGTGTTTAATTTTTACAGTTCTTATTTTCAGAATATCGTTGTAGCCATCTTCGTAACCTCTTACTACCACTTTGGTTTCGGGTGGCAGAGTTTTCAAGTGGATTATTAATTCTTGCGCTGTCATTTATTTAGCTTATTTTTTGTGGTTTTTGATTCAAGTTTCTTAATGCTTTCTTCTGTTGGCAGGTTTTCGGGCATCGTACCGCCAATTTCCTCAATTGTTTGTCGTACCTTTTTGCCTACTTCAAAATGGGTTTTGTTGGCTTTCTGTTTGCCTTTTATATTTTCTCTATGTAATTTTTCCTCAGTTTGCGTAGCACGGAAAAGGTTGGCGGCCAGTTCGGTACTGCCCATGTGGTCGAGTATCTGCTGGCTTTTCTTCAATCCTTTTTTTGCGTGTATAGCTTTGGCATCAAGTCCACCATACAAACCCATATAACCGTGGTTTTGAAAAATGGCATAATCAATTGGCTCAATAACTCCGGCTTCTTTGGCGGCTGCGGCCAACTGGGTATTGTGTTTTGCCATTTCGTTGCGAAGAAACAGGCGTTTTTCATCTTCCGTACTAAGTCGGTTGTACTCGTCCATTTGCCTTATTTCCTGCAAACGGGTTTGTACGGCAAAGTAGGTTTGCCCCAAGGCGACTATTTCTTTGGATGGATCTGCATTTTGTACAACCAGATAACATGCATAGCGCGATAATTTAAAGCTATTCATCTCTCGTTCA
>JBAWVE010000240.1:0-3097 GCA_037147435.1 Parachlamydiaceae bacterium | reverse complement strand
CAGGTGATCTTGGCCATTCAAAAGTGTTACCTTCATTTGAACCATGCCGAAAAAAACGTAAAATTAAACTGATAAACGTTGATTTCCCAGCTCCTGTATATCCCACAAGGCCTACTCTTTCTCCGCCACGGATATGTGCATTTTTATTCTGGAATAGTTTTCTTTCACCATAATGGAATGTGACATTATCAAAAATAATCTCGCCTGTAGAGATAGTTAGAGGTGTGGCTCCAGGCGTATCGGTAATATCTTGAGGATCACGCATGACGGAATAAGCCTGTTTGATAGTCCCTGCAGATTGGAATAACGTTGGCAATGCCGTTCCAACATTCCATAAAATAAAGGCGAAGTTCCAGACGTAAGGTACATGTTGACTCCGTGCTCACCTCTGCGCCTTGCGTCTCCACGTGAAAATGTCAATACAAAGACGCAAAGACACGAATTTATCAGTTTGCGAAGGTGATTGTGAACTCGTTTCCAAGGTCTCTGATGACTCCCATATAAGTGTCGGTAAACAGTGTATGATCGATGAAAGGTATCCCCCAATAAGAGCCGACAAGCTCCACGTTATAATGGGTATCCATCAATCCGTGGATATACCCGATAGGGTCGAATAAAGATACGCCATCGCGCTTGCTGGCGTAGTTGACGATTTTTCCAAATCCAGAGTCATTGGGAATCATTGTTGGAGATCCGATGGTCACAACATGGATCATTCGCTGCTCTTCAGGAGTGAGAAGATTTTTTGCCGCATTGGTATCCGCAAAACCGATGCTGTGGGAATAGTGGATAATAGTCCCACCTCCATCAACACCTCCCATTTCTGCAATTAACTCCCTCCATTTTTCTGCTAATAGGGGGGCCGCAGGGGCAGAATAGCCAAATTTAGAAAGAATGGCATTAATCATGTCTCTCGACCATCCCCCCGTCGGTCGGAAGGCGTAATGGACGACGGTATCACCATGGGTGCTTGAAATATATTCCAATGTATGTTCCAGGTCCGGTTTAATATTCAGGATTCCATTGACAAACGTGACTCTAACCTTATCGTTAACTTCTTCCCCGGTGGATGAGCGTCCCGATTCAATAGGATGTTCATAAAATCCGGAAAACTGTAAAAATCCCTTACTGATTGTTTCATGGGCTAGATCACTCCACTCTTCCTCCATGTGCTCCGTGTAGGACAACTGTGTTTTAAGGTCCTGGACATAGGCGATTGCAGAAGAGGCCCAGCTTGTTGCTACTTCCCAGACCGATGCCCAAGAAAAAAAGCCGTAGAGATCTATGGAGTTGAGGGGTGATTGATGGAGGTAGGCATAGCGATTAGGTCCGTCGATGGCTCCTATGGGGTCTTTTGTAAGCCATCGTCCCATTTCGGGATCGTAATATCTTTTTCCAAAGAACACTAATCCCAGTTCCATATCATCCCGTTTGCTGGAAAACATCCAGGGGTTGCCGACTTTGGAATGACTTAATGGCATGCCTGTAGCGGAGAGTATTGACTTCTCGCCAAAAGCAGAGTAACGGTATGACTCTGCTGTCTCTCCAGTGATGGCATCTATGAGGCAGCACACGTTGCCACGGTGGTCATGCACAGGAGCATACACAAAGCCGTTAATTTCAAAAGCTATGGCTGCCCCAATTTCCGCTCTTTGCCCGGATCCCATCGAGCCAATACCCAGGAGGCGCAACTCGGTGATCTGCCCTTCCTCATTAACAGCGCCGATTTCCCTTTCTCCGTCGTAGAGGTAGAGCTGTCGCCCTGAAATATCCCATTTTTGTGTTGTTGGGTTCCACGAAGAGGTTTCTTTTTCCAGGCGGCGGTAGAGGGCATCGTAAGTGAATGTGATTTGAGCGATGCCTGGTTGTTCGACGGTTACAAGTCGATCTAATGCATCATAGCGGTAGAGGGTTTGCTGTCCTTCGATACATTTTGCTATGAGATTGCCATTGAGATCGTAGTTAGACGAAACATCTTCGACTAGGTCTGAATCATTAACAGTATAAATTTTATTATTTTTTTGAATGCGGTTAGAGCTGGAATCATAAGCGTAATGATTGGTGAAAAAGCCCGCTTCCGATGTTAGACGTTTCTCTTCGTCATAAGTGAACTCGGACGACCATTCTCCCGCGTGATCCTCCCCTCGTATGATAGTGATGTTTCCGGAGGGAGTCCAACCTTGGTCTGGGATTTCCTGAGACCACAATGCCGTTTGAATAGAGCGACAGTATTGTTTCATGTCATAACGCAGCGATGCGGAACCGGCAGCACCGATGAGGACCATCTCCAGAATATGTCCTTTTTGGTCGTATTCAGAATACGTGTGTGTGTATAGGAGAGTTCCAGTACTGTTGAATCGGGAGATGGATTTCAGGTTGGCAGCTTCATAATCGTAGGTAACATAAGAAGTGTCCGGAAGGGTGAGGCGTAGGCGTCTACCTATGGCATCGTACGTATTTTCTATCTTTAATCCATTTCCTAAATATTCTGCGACAAGGTTTCCAAACGTGTCGAACATCCGTCGGGTTGCTATCTGGTGAACCTTGTCTTCGATTTTTACCAGGTTGTCTTGATCGTCATAGCAGTAATGGTAATTAAAGGAATTATCGCTGGCATAGTAATCTTCAAGAAGGCCGGCTGAGGAGTAAAGACGTGTAGTGATGACGCCGTCGGGCTTGATAAGGTGTGCTAATGTTCCCTGTTCGTTGTACGCGTATTGATTAGTACTTTCTTTCCCACACAGCAGATAGGAATTTAGATAAAAGAAACATAAATAAAGATAAATAAATCGTGTGATCATATTCAATACTTTTTTTAATAGTTTATGGCTTTGTATTATGTAAATTAAAAACTAAAGATGATCATAACCGATTAGTGGAATATAGATCAAGTGTTGGAGTTTTTTCTTGAGATTCGGAGTACATAATTACTTTTATCACCGTTTCACGGCTCAATTGTAGGGTGGATTAACCATGGGCGTGAGCCCAATGTTATTAAAACAAAGAAATTTATATGATCCGAAGGATTTGGAGTGCGTGAGGATTTGGAGTGCGTGCGACTTGTCGCCGCTCTGGTACAGCTCGACTTGTCGAGCCC
>JBAWVE010000239.1:0-3102 GCA_037147435.1 Parachlamydiaceae bacterium | reverse complement strand
CTCCCCCCCGCGATTTGAACATGACTTCATCATCGGGATCAAACTCGTCCCTATCGATTCTTGTCGCTGCCTTTGTGTACTCATCACCGATTTTGGTGAGATCAAAACAGAAACACTGTATATCGATAACAAACTCAGCACACTTTCATCCAAGCGGATTGAAGCGTATTTCAATTGGCGGCTGAACGGGCAGCAAAAGCCCGATAATTTGACCGTTGAAGAAGAAGAGTTTGCAAAAAAACTTTATAACGAGCTTCTCGTACGCTATATCGTCGGTTATTCTCAATTTAATGAAAACGACATCTATCGTACAGGATTCTCAGCCCTTCTCTCGCACCCCGAATTTCATGACCCGGCCGTGCTTGCCAACAGTTTAGCTCTTTTTGAAAACACCCATGGAATGCGCCTTTTGTTGAAAGAGTGCAGCAAACACAACACGCTAAAATTATGGATTGGTGAAGACCTAACAAACCTTTCATCCCAACCCAATCATGACTGTAGCGTCATTGCCATCCCTTTCCACGTAAATAATCAGCCTGTTGGCGCTGTAGGACTACTCGGCCCGCAACGTCTGCCTTATCGCACTCTATTCGATCTTCTGCATAGCTTTTCCGAACGAGTAAGCGAAGCACTGACGCGCAATTTGTATAAGTTTAAAATTACACTGAAGCCGCCTCAAGCGGAAACCGTCGACCTTAAAAAGCGTGCTCTAATTGGAGAGACACGACGCTTGTTGCTCGAGGATAAAACAACTGAGCTACAGATACCCTTACCAAAGTCACTTAAAAAAAAAGCAGGGAGAAATAACCCATGACATCCGACTCTAATCAAAACGATGACCTTAACACAAAACCCCATCAGAAAGGAGATGAAGTCTTAAATGCTTCCACTGAATCTGATCAGAATCACAAAACAAGCACACAAGAAGGAATAAATATTAAAAACATGACAACTATCCCGGAGATCGATCTCGACCATCTGAAAAAAGAGCTGGCCGAGTGCAAGGATAAATACCTCCGTGTTCTTGCAGAATCAGAAAATGCCAGGAAACGGATCCAGAAAGAAAAACAAGAAACGATCCAATACGCCATCCAGAATATGATCGTCGACTTCTTATCCCCGATCGATCACATGGAAAATGCGCTGAAATTTACACAGCAAATGTCTGATGACGTTAAACACTGGGCACTGGGATTCCAAATGATTCTCACCCAATTTAAAGATGTCCTTTCCATCAACGGAGTCACCCCTTTCGAATCGAAAGGGCATTCTTTTGATCCCCATCGCCACGAAGCCGTGGAGACAGTTGCCACAGTCGAATCCCCTCCAGGAATCGTCATTGAGGAATGTCTGAGAGGGTATATGATGGGCGACAGAACAATCCGTCCTGCACGCGTTAAGGTTTCTGCTGCCTTGCAGGAAGAAATAACGAATAACAACAATAACAATCAGTAAAATTTCAAGAATTATTCAAGGAGTATATCCATATGGCACAAGAACAGAAAAAAGGAAAAATCATCGGTATCGACTTGGGAACCACAAACTCCTGCGTTGCTGTCATGGAGGGTGGAACACCCAAAGTCATAGCATCGGCAGAAGGCACGCGGACAACCCCTTCAGTCGTAGCCTACAAAGGCACCGAGCGCCTAGCCGGCATTCCTGCTAAACGCCAAGCTGTCACCAATCCGGAAAACACCATTACCTCATCCAAGCGATTCATTGGGCGCAAATACGCTGAAGTCGCCTCGGAAATCAAAACAGTCCCTTATAAAGTTGTTAGCAATAGCAACGGAGATGCCGTCTTTGAAGTGCAGGGAAAAATTGTCACACCGGAAGAGATTGCTGCACAAATCCTCATTAAAATGAAGGAAACAGCAGAAGCATACCTCGGAGAAAAAGTGACCGAAGCGGTAATTACCGTTCCAGCCTATTTCAACGACTCCCAACGGCAATCCACAAAAGATGCCGGCAGAATTGCAGGCCTCGACGTCAAACGGATCATTCCAGAGCCGACGGCTGCAGCACTTGCCTATGGCCTCGACAAGGAGAAATTGGATAAAAAAATCGCCGTGTTCGACTTGGGCGGAGGAACCTTCGACATTTCGATTCTTGAAATTGGTGACGGAGTTTTTGAAGTATTGTCAACCAATGGTGACACGCACCTTGGTGGTGATGACTTTGATAACGAGATCCTCAAATGGATGTTGGATACGTTTAAACAAGAGCAGGGAATTGACCTGCGCAACGACAAGATGGCACTGCAGCGTTTAAGAGATGCGGCAGAAAAGGCAAAAATCGAATTGTCAGGTACCATGTCGACGGAAATCAATCAGCCATTCATTACGATGGATGCGTCGGGACCTAAACACCTATCTCTGACACTAACCCGTGCTAAACTTGAAAGCCTAACGCACAACCTCATCGAACGGACCCGTGAGCCATGCATCAAAGCATTAAAAGATGCGGGCCTGAATAAGGAAGATATCGGGGAAGTAATTTTGGTGGGTGGGATGTCCCGCATGCCTGCTGTACAAGAAGTTGTCAAGGCAATCTTCGGCAAAGAAGGACATAAAGGGGTCAACCCGGATGAAGTTGTTGCTGTTGGCGCTGCCATCCAAGGTGGTGTGTTGTCAGGAACAGTCAAAGACGTTCTGCTCTTGGATGTCACTCCGTTGACTTTAGGGATTGAGACCATGGGCGGCGTGATGACACCTCTTGTCGAGCGCAACACAACCATTCCGACACAGAAGAAGCAAGTCTTCTCAACTGCAGCGGACAATCAGCCAGCTGTGACCATCCGTGTCCTCCAGGGTGAGCGCAAGATGGCCAACGACAACAAGGAAGTCGGTCGCTTCGATCTTTCAGATATCCCCCCTTCTCCAAGAGGGATGCCTCAAATCGAAGTTGCCTTCGACATTGATGCCGACGGGATTTTGCACGTTTCCGCTAAAGATAAAGCAAGCGGTAAAGAGCAGAAAATCCGGATTGAGGCTCAATCAGGACTGAAAGAAGAAGACGTGAAAAGGATGCTGAAAGATGCTGAATTGCACGCTGAGGAAGATCAGAAACGTCGTGAGGAAGTGGATGTTCGCAACGAGGCAG
>JBAWVE010000238.1:0-3143 GCA_037147435.1 Parachlamydiaceae bacterium | reverse complement strand
TGCCAATCCTGTTATTTTATTTTTTTGACCGAAAATCCTCTTCGTTCAGGTGATCTTGGCCATCCAAAAGTGTTACCTTCATTTGAACCATGCCGAAAAGCTGCTCTTTCATGTATTTCAGGGGGAAGACGCAGCATTAATTTCCCTGAAAAAGGTTTTTCAGGAACTCTTTTAAGTTCTTTGCAAAAGTCTAGGTATTCATCTACAGAATCCTTAAAAGCCTGTTCAAGTTAATCTACAGAGGTACCCTGGAATGTAATAACATCTCGTAGACCAATAACTTCTCCGTGGAAAATTTTAGCTTCTTCATCATAGTTGACTTGTCCGTGATAACCTTTATAATTCATGGCTTTAATCCTGCTTCTTCTAGAAAACGGCGAACCGATACCAGTGGAAAATATCGCTTAGAGTGTCGGCATGTTTTTTTCTCATTTCCTCATGATATCATGAAGTGATACTATTATCAAGTATTGTAAAACGCTTTGAAAAAAGATGATTACAGATATACTCCTCCTAGCTCAAAATGAGAATGTGGACGGCGCCAAAGCCTCGGGGTTGAATCGATCGTAAGCCACCTCATATTTCTAATATTAGGTGGCTTACGATCGTTCAACCGCGAGAGCTTTCGCGCTAGTCCAAATTCTCATTTTGAGCTAGGAGGAGTATATATTGAGCCGGGATAATAAAAAAAAGGCTGACTGGGCAATGCCCGGTCAGCCTTTAATGCTTTAGTAGATGCGTCTCAGCTTTTTACTGTCCGACGCTCCAACGCACGAAATGCGTTAGGGCTAACGGTGCGCCTGATTCCTTAGCTCGTTTAGCAACGAGTTCAGCAATCGACAAACTGTCATCGCGGATGTATTTCTGACAAACAAGGCAATTCGTATCAAAGAAAGCTTTAACTTTGCCTTCAACGATTTTATCGACGATATTTGCCGGTTTACCTTGGACTTGGCTTTTCGCGATCTCTCGTTCGTTCTGCAAAGTCGCTACAGGGACTGTCTCAGGAGAAAGATATTCTGGTGATGCCGCTGCGATATGCATTGCGATATCTTTTGCAATCGCTTCTTCCTTACCGCTGCCGGCAATTTCAGCAAGAGTTACGATTTTGCCACCTGAGTGGGAGTAAACGCCAACCGATTTTTGTGGAGACTTCGAAATAATCAACAAACGACGGATCTGAACGTTTTCGCCAATTGATTGAACAACGGTCGCACGATATTGGTCAATCGTCATCGCATGATCCTTGGAGTACTTCTGGTGTAGAAATGTTTCCAATGATGATGGATGTGTGACGGCTGCTTCGTGAGCAATTGCATCCAAAAACTGTTTAAAACGTTCGTTTCTTACAACGAAGTCGGTTTCTGCATTGACTTCAACAATCGCAATTGTTGTGGGTGTCTCTGCAATACCGATCATTCCTTCGTTGGTCGTACGACCTTCTTTTTTCACAGCCGACGCCATTCCAGCTTTACGCAGATTGGAAATCGCCAATTCGATATCGCCATGAGCTTCGTCGAGGGCTTCTTTGCACTTGCCCATTCCAATGCCGGTACGATCACGCAATTCTTTGATCATTGCAGGAGTAACAGGTTTTGACATAATTACTCCCCCGCACTAGGGCTAACGCCTTCTTCAGCATAAGGTCTGAAAACAGGTTCGCCTTCGCTCCCTTCTTCATCTTCAGACTCTTCTTCGCCTTCTTCATCGCCTTTTCCGGCAGCTACACGCATATCGTTTTTGGTGTCGATGATAGCTTGAGCTAGTGTTTGGACAATAAGTTTAACGCTTTTCAGAGCATCATCATTACAAGCGATGACGTATTGGATAGGATCTGGATCGCAGTTCGTATCGACCAAGCCCATAACGGGAATGCCCAATTTGTTTGCTTCAGCAACAGCTAAGTGCTCTCTGCTTGGATCGACAACGATGACCAATCCGGGTGGTTTGCGCATTGCGCGGACGCCGGAGAGGTTTTTATCCAATTTAATTTGATCTTTCGTCAACAGGGAAATTTCTTTCTTAGTTAACCCATCTGAGCCTGTGGAGATTCGTTTTTCAATGCGTTCTAGTTTTTTGATGGACTGACGAATTGTAGTCAGGTTAGTCAGCATCCCACCAAGCCATCTTTCACACACATAGAATTCACCGCTGGCTTCAGCAAGTTCACGCACAACCGCTTTTGCTTGTTTCTTTGTTCCAACAAACAAAATGGATTTGTGGCTAGCAACCATATCTCTAACGACTTCGACAGCGCTACGAATTTGCTGGAGTGTCTTTGCAAGGTCAATAATGTATAAACCGTTACGCGCTTCGAAAATGAAGCGTTTCATTTTTGGGTTCCAACGACGTGTTTGGTGCCCAAAGTGAGAACCTGCTTCTAGCAAGTCCTTAATCGTGATCTGTTCTTTATTATTTGATTGTTGCGCCAAGCCTTGTCCCTTTATGTTGACGACGGCATCCTGTGTTAAACACAAGATTTCGGTCTTGGTTGTTAATGACACCACACTGGCAGGTAAACTTACCTACCAGTTAATTTTATAGCTAAAGCGCCTGATCAGAATCGAACTGACACTGGTAGCTTGGAAGGCTACTGTTCTACCATTGAACTACAGGCGCAGGATAAAAGGGCATTATGCTTATTCGCCATTTTCTTTGCAAGCACCAAAAATAAAACTGTTATGTTTTTTGGCGATGATCACCTGTACTAGTAGGCCGCCCAATAAGTTCTGATACCCTGCGGCTGCGTGAAAGCCCCGGGGTTCGAGGATTGTAAATGGGTTTGTATTGCCTCATACTAAACCATTTACAATCTTCGAACCGCGGGAGCTTTGACGCAGTCGCAGGGTGTCAAGACTTATTGGGCGGCCTACTAGCAGGATCTTCGGTTAAAACCCGCAAAAACGAGCACGGGTTAAAACCCATGCGAACGAACGCAGGCGAAAGCCCAATGTCGTCAAAATAAAGAAATTTATATGGTAGCGAGGGTGCCAAGATCGATAGATTTGCGACGAGTCAATATCTGTGGCTATATTGACGAGGAGCAAAGCTATCGAGATTGGTACCCGTAGCACCATAAAAATCCCTTATTTTGGCATGGTTCAAATGAAGGTAACACTTTTGGATGGCCAAGATCACCTGAA
>JBAWVE010000237.1:0-3193 GCA_037147435.1 Parachlamydiaceae bacterium | reverse complement strand
GCGCGTGGGGAGAGAATCGTTTCGTGAACACAATTCTTCGCTCTTTCGTGAATTTCGTTTACCTGGCTTTGCATCTCCTCAATTATGGAAGATAGAAATGGTAAATGGATTTTTAAACTTTCCAGACTTGCGAGAAATTCTTGTGCACGGACTGCAAGAACATGGGGACTCTTTTCCGGCAATACAATGCTGCCGTAAGTTATGGCACAACTTTGATTTTCGTCCTGGAACCACGAGTTTTTCAAGAGCTCAAATGCTTTCTCTTTCTGTGCAAGATCTAGTTTTGTATCAAGGAGGACATTGTACAGTAAGCTTTTCTTCAACCCTTCAAGCTGTTGGGTAAATGCTTTGAAGGCGTCATTTCCTTGGCGTTCCGCCTGATTCTTTACAGTAAATTCTAAGATGTGAGAGAACTCGATTGATCTATCTGCACCCAACCCAAGCGATTGACGCATGATTTGATCGACTTCAGCATCGATAATGAAAGTGATTTTCTGCTGTTTTCTCAATCCTCGCAGCCTCCAAGCACCTTGCAAGAGATCGCGCAGCAGCATGGATCGGCCGACTGTCAGAACCCCAAGCGCATCATCGGCTTGTTTCACGTCCGCACCGACTGTTCTGCTCTGGTCATACAAGGTGGCTCGCTCTCCTGGGGGCACTAAGGACACACTTTGTTCATTTGTCAATTTTTGGTTTCCCTGCTCATCGTAGTACAAAACTGGTTTGTTTAACTGTTTTGCCATTTGATGCGCAATTACGGTTGTCCCTTCTCCCTTGAAATAGCCACCGACGTCAATGATGCAATGGGGAGCTAGTGACTTCAACTGTTGCAATAAATTTTCGGATGTTCCGGGTCGAAGGACCTCTTTCCTAACGTCGCTTCTATTCCACAGCAAATCGATCGTTTCAGCATCTGTTCCGGCGGCAAAGAGGAGTTCCATTTTTTTGTCGAAGCTGGATCCGTTCCATAAAGTCCCTGTAAATCCGCAGACTGGCAAATCAAAGAACGAGGTTAGGTCAATGGCGGTACAACTGATTTTAGATGGGTATACCTCAACTTGTGGAAGCAGGGCATTTTTAATGAATAGCAGTTTTGCTAGCGGTTGTTCATTGATGGCATCTGTTAGTTGCTTTATTTCTTCTGCAGAAATATTCCTTAAAGGAAGATTAAGATCTCCTTTCAACATCTGAAAAGTTTTCCACGCCTTCGACTGTGATAGATCGCTGACTCCCTCAAGCTTGACTTGCTCTTGGAGTTTTTTCACATACGCTTTGACTGCATCAACGCCAACCCCTTTTTTGAAATGCGCTTGGATCGTGAAATTCATGGTGACAAAAGGATTGGCAAAAATCGAGCCTAGATTGGGTTTGTTTGCAGCAGCAAAGGGAATGGCAACAGGCCCTTCGGACAATCCGTAATTGACGTCGGAGACTTTTTCTAATGTATGAGGCAAAATTTGTGAGATTTCTTCAGAGGCAAGAGCGATTACCTCTTGGATTTGCGGTGGTAACCCATCAAAATATTTTTGAGCGTCATTTGCATGATCGGCATCGCGGCAGAGAAATTGGAGCAACTGTTGTTCACCGATAGACCCCTGTTTGAGATTTTCTAAATACGGTTTTAGCGCCAAGTCCGTCTCAATATCTATAGAAGCCGTGCGTAATTTTTCGATAAAGGCTTCGGCTAAAGTTTTTTGGATATTTTCCCGGTAAGAGGCTGCCGTCAATCCCGATTGCACCTTGTCGTCACGATTGGGATCGCTTTCAAGCGAAATCAAACTCTTAAATTTAGTATCGGTATAGAGGATCTCATAAAAGAGCCCGACAGTCTGAATATGACAGGTCTTAGGAGGTTCCTTCTCGCCATTACTGAAGCTTACTTCATGCAGGATATTCAATACCGTGTCGGCTTCATCGATTAGCGGGAGCCCCTGCGATTTGAAAATCCGAAGAATATCCGCCATCAGCCTGACTTTTTCTGTCATCTCAGTACTTTTATTGGTAGTACTCAAATATTCTTTATTTAGATCGACGAATTTGAGCGCCAGTGATTCCATGCTTCTGCTTGTCATAATCAGACATTCTTTATTCTCAATAGTAGAATTCAATGTCTCTTTAATCTTTTCGAGAGAGCGTACTGTAAAAGTCGATCCTCTGTCAAAGAACAGCGACTTGAGCGATTGGTCAAAATTCTTTTGAAGGGATTCCTGCGTGTCTGAAGCAATGCTAGTGAATAAAGGGGACGGCACAATGAGCATGGAAAGCTTTTGTCCATCCGCCCTCATCAGGCCCAGCAGGGGCATCAGTACTTTGGATTTGCCCGATCCCATGATCATTTCCATAACCAGATTGGATTCATTCCCATTGAGAAATTCTTCCAACTTTCCTACTTGATCGGGACGCATCATAATATCTGCATAGTACTCAAAAACGAGAAAAGCCGGTCTTTTTGCAGGATCGTACGCCCGTTTCGTATGCAACACTTCACCCAGCTGCTGTATCAATTCTTCTTTTTTCCCTGGATCGTGTGTTTTCTCAATATCTTCACAGAGGGCCAAAGCCTTGTCTTTTTGCGTGTCGCGAATGGATAGAAGGAGGAAATCAGCAGCTAGATCGTATAACTCCTTGAGAGCAGTATCATCCAAAAAAGGATTGAGTTCCCTAAGTTTTTTGGAGTTATTTTGAGCGAGGCTGGATAGGATGTCGTCCATGACTATTATTTTTGCCTTACCTCCCATCTGTTGTAGCAAATGTTGAGCACTTTTAAAGGAATCATCTGGAAGCTTGTTTGCACGCTCTAAAATGGTCTTTTCTCGAACTCCTAGATCGGCTTTTTGTTCTACTAATTTATGGTTTAATGATGTTTTAATGTTTTTAGTGTCTTTAATTTCGTATGTTGGAGGAGCTGGCTGCTGGGTAAACTCATTGTAGTCTTTTTCCAGACGGGAAAACTCGGTCTGTTGGACGCGGTTTATCTCAGCTTGTTCACTTTGTGCAAGCAACCAACCCGCAACCGCCCTTTGCTGGGGAGATCTTCGGACCATGGGTGGCGTAACTGATACCGTATCCCTATCGATAAAATCGATGAGGTTCTGGGAGCTAGCCTCAGAAGGGGTTAAGTTGATATCCTGATCAGGTAAAGCGTGCCGATGAGGCTCTAAGCGATAATTAGCTGGTGTGGCATCAACAACTG
>JBAWVE010000236.1:0-3224 GCA_037147435.1 Parachlamydiaceae bacterium | reverse complement strand
TAGCAATATAAATTTAGAAATATAGAGATATTAAAGGAACACCAGGGACAACAAAGACGAATCATAGCTTACCGGCTGAGAGCATCTTGCGTTTCTTACCCCTTCTGTTTTTTTACCCTTCTGCCCGAAATCCTTGCATTTTTTTCCAAATAGGATCATTATCTCGACACTGTAATAACGTCAATGTCGATCATAAAAAAGAGATACTATATGGCAAAAAAAAAGGGAAAATCACCATGGAAGGTCCTATTGGCTATTCTTCTGGGTATTATCTGCGGCACTTTGACGGGGGAGACAGCTTCCCTATTTGGAATCACCTTCTATTCTTTTTATGATCTCATCGGAAATCTCTTTATCAATGCCTTGAAACTAATTGTCGTTCCCTTGGTCGCTGCATCGGTCATCACAGGAATCGCCCGGATTGGCAATGACAGCGACTTTGGAAGGCTTGGACTGAAAATATTTGGCTTTTATATCGGAACAAGTTTCCTCGCCATTTTAATTGGGTTGCTGTGCGTTAACGTCTTTAATCCTGGCGCCTTTTTCACGCTGCATGGATCCGCAGCTATTTCTCCTGACGTGGCAGCGCAGATTAAAGACGATCTTGCGAGTGGGAATGGTGTGGGTTTCGTTCACTTGTTATTCCAATTAATTCCGTCGAATATTCTGCAAGTGTTTAATGGTCAAATGCTTGGACTTATTTTCTTCAGTATTCTCTTTGGGTATGCCATTTCGAAAATCGATCCTCAACCTCAGTCGATTTTATTCGGTTTCTGGCAAGGTATTTTTCAGGCAACATTGACAATTACTGACATTATCATGCAATTTCTCCCTCTTGGGGCTTTCTGTCTTGTGGCTAAATCGTTCGCCTCTTCAGGAATCGCTTCTTTACACTCGTTGGCAATTTTTTTCTTTACTGTAGTTGCCGGATTGGCAGTCTTTATCTTTATTGCCCTCCCGCTGCTTTTAAAATTTGTTGCTAAAGTGAATCCCATCCTTCATTTCAAAGCCATGGCACCTGCCCTGGTCACAGCGTTTTCTACAAGCTCCTCATCGGCAACGCTGCCGGTGACAATTGAATGTGTTGAAAAACGTGCTGGAGTTTCTAATAGAATATGCAGTTTGGTGGTCCCTTTGGGTACCTCTATCAATATGTCCGGTTCAGCACTATATGAGTGTGTTGCTGTAATGTTCATTGCTCAAGTTTATGGAATTGAACTTTCCCTAACCGCTCAATTTAGCGTTGTGTTGCTTTCGTTGGTCACTTCTATAGGCATTGCAGGAATTCCCTCAGCAAGTATTGTGGCCATTATCGTTATTTTGCAAGCGCTGGGGTTGCCTCCCGAAGGGATTGGGTTGCTTTTTGCTGTCGACCGCATCCTAGATATGTGCCGTACAACAGTGAATGTCTTTAGCGACAGCTGCTGCGCCGTTCTCGTCGCGACAACAGAGGGCGAGAAAGGGGTCCTGGCCGCCACCACTGGTGACTAGTAGGGTATCAAAAAATAGTTTACCATGTACTAGCGGAATCGAAAGAAGATTTAAAGAAAAGCATAATATGACTAATCGCGCACTGATTGTTATTCCTGCACGGATGGCTTCCACCCGGTTTCCAAATAAGCCCATGGTGAAAATTGCCGGTATCCCGATGATTGAGCGTGTGTGGCGTTCTGCCAAAGCTGTGCCTTCTGCTTCAGATGTTGTCATTGCCACAGATGATGCCGATCTCAAAAAATTTACTGAGGGATTTGGTGCCACTGTCCTGATGACGAGTCCAGACTGCCTTACTGGTACCGACCGCGTCGCCGAAGTTTCTTCCCTTTTGGGTGCACAATACTCGATATATTTCAGTTTACAAGGGGATGCTGTATTGACTCCGCCCTGGGTCATCGAAACCGTTCTGCAAACAATGCTTGCTGATCCTTCAGTGGGAATGGCTACTCCGGCCGTCCGTCTGAAAGGGGAGGCGCTGGCAGACTTTGTACAAAGTAAGCGTGGCGGCAGCTCCAGCGGGACAACAGTGACTTTTGACCGGAAGGGGAATGCCCTCTATTTTTCCAAAGCACTAATTCCGTACAATCGCAATGAAACGAGCCCAGAGCGGATCATCTACCGACACATCGGGTTGTATGCTTATCGCACCCATGTATTGCAGAATCTTAGTCGACTTCCGGAAGGACCTTTTGAACGAGAAGAAAAATTGGAGCAGCTTCGGGCGTTAGAAAATGGAATTCCCATACGCGTTGTTGAAGTCGATTACAGAGGAAGGACCCATGGATCAGTCGATCGACCGGAAGATGTGCTTTTTATTGAGAAAGTGATCGCCAAGGAAGGCGAACTCCTATGAGCGCAGAGGCACCTATCCATCTAATTTTGGCGCGGCATGGAAACACCTTTGAGTCGGGACAGAAACCCGTGCAAGTGGGGTCGCAAACAGATATGCCTCTAACGGCTGAGGGAAAGCAGCAGGCTCACCGCTTAGGACGCTATTTGGCTGACAGGGGAGTGGTGCCGCAGGCAATTTATGCCGGCCCTTTAAAGAGGCAAATCGAGACAGCAACTATTGTCGCTGAGGAGCTTCACGCTAAAGAACGCATCCATACACATGAGCCCGCCCTTGTTGAAGTCGATTATGGTTTCTGGGAAGGACTGGCAGATGAAGAAGTAATGGCAAAATGGCCTTCTGAATACAAGGGCTGGACACAACAGGCAGTTTGGGGAACAGGGATATTTGGTGGCTCGCTGCAGCAGCATCTGATGTCGATTGAAAAATGGCTTGAAGAGCTTCGAAAAAAGTATGCCCCGGGTGATACCGTTTTAGGAATTACGAGCAATGGGATCATTCGTTTCTTTCATTCGCTTCAAAGGGATGCCTGGGAACGTCTTGTCAAAGAAGGGCGCATGCAAGCCATTAAGGTGAAAACAGGGCATTTCTGCGAGATTCAACTCTTCAAACACTCCATCAAAGTGATCAGCTGGAACGTCGCCCCATAAATCGTCATGTATAAAACAGGCACAATCATGATTCGTGTGTGGGCTCGGAGCACATGAAGGTAACACAACAGAGGGTATTTCTGGAGAATATTTTATGTTCCTGAAAGGGATTAGGGTATGACTTTGTGTCGGCCCTCCGGGACTCGATCGTTTGTTTGGATGATTCCCAGGCTTTACTCGCTCCTCCGGAGCATCGTCTCAGCCTGGGCTAAAAACTATCAACCCTTCGG
>JBAWVE010000235.1:0-3236 GCA_037147435.1 Parachlamydiaceae bacterium | reverse complement strand
TTCCTTCTGAACACAACCAGTGAAGAAAAAGACCTTCAGACAATTATCCAAGAAATCAAAGACGAACATTTTGACGAACACGAACAAGAAATTACTGCTGGAAACAACATTCACGAGCAAACATTAGCGGCGGCGCAAACAGGACTAGGAACACCCACAGCACTGCGCGAGGCTTATCAAGAGCTTACCAAAAACCCACGCGAAGCCGGTGCTATTTTTACCGACGTCTCAGCAAAATACGATTTTAGTGAACTGCAGAAAGTTTTTAAGTTTTTCTTTCACTCCCTGGGGGCCGACCTCAATTCAGGAGGTCCATCCATCCCCCCCGGTCTCATTTACCGTCTTATTAGCGAAACGCGCAACCTTCAGGCCATCCTTGGAGTTTATCGCTTCTTTAAGAAAAATATGCTTTTAATCAGAAAATTATTTAAAGAACAGGGTGAAAAAGAACAGGGTGAAAAAGAACAGAGCAAGAAAAGACGTGAAGGAAATGTGCAAGGCGAGCAGGAAGATGACAATCTCCCCTCAGAACTCACCTTTGAGTCGATTTCAAAAGAATTTATGGCACTCGTCAATGCACACCGTGCATCAGGTGCGGCAGTCTCCCAGCTTGCTGGGAAATTAGGGATTTCAGACAGTGTTGCAGGGCAAATTATCGTTTTCAGCCGCATGCGCGATGCCGTGCGCGAGGTGTCCCCCAGAATCTACCGTCAAACAACCCCCGCAGCCACTTTAGAACACCGCAATAGTGTATTTACGGCAATCCTTGAGGCTCTCGACGACCTGGAAGATCGGTATGAAGAAATGATGAATGCGCAAGAGAAAGAAGATGATAAGGAATAAGAGGAATTAGACACTAGAGAGGTTTTTATGGTTTCGGATTTACTCGGAACATTGCTGCAGGAACTGGGTCACGCTCTAGGGATTGAAAATCTTCACCCCGACGAGAATAACACATGCCTGATTCAGCTTCAAAACGGACAACAAATTCAGATTGAAATGGATAAAGCAGGCGAATTCGTCCTCATCGGATCAGTTCTTGGCACTGTTCCTCCGGGACGCTATCGAGAGAACCTTCTCAAAGAAGCCCTAAAAGCCAACGGGATGCCCCATCCGATCCACGGGGTCTTGTGTTTCAGCACCAAGACCGACCACTTGATCATGTTCCAAAAAATCAGTTTGAGGGATCTCAGAGGAGAAAAAATCGCCGCCGAAATCACACCCTTTCTGGATAAAGCTGCCATTTGGTGGGATGCTGTCAAAGCAGGGGTTGTCCCTCTCCTCAACCAACATGAAGGCGGCGGCCGCTCTGCCGGCGGCATGTTCGGCCTGCGCTAGTATATATAATACTTGATGGTGACAGTACCCTCTTTTTTATTTATGGATAGGTCGGAAATCTCCAATTGACCAATTTCTTTTAAACTTTTGCGTCTCAGCCTGGGAACCATCCAAACGATCGAGTCCCGGGGTTCGAGCATTATAAATGGGGTCTAGTACACTGTAAAGGCAGAATTTACAAGTTATTTTTTGGTAGCTTCGATGACAAGAACTTCTGCACCAAATAGCTTAAGCCTGTTTCTTCTGAGTTCTTTTAAAAACGCTTTATCAACACCCTTTGGTAAGCTTAATTTTTTTGTTGCTAACCACGCTGAAAACTTCTCAGAGGGAAGACAACAAGTGCGAATGGCTGCAATATCGGAACCCTGTTTATAGACAAGGTCATATTTTGTAAAGCTCTTGGGTTCTGTGAAATTTACGGGAGCAGTGAACCTCTCCATTTCTCCCGAAAGACAATCGCCTACTGTGAATGTTGTATGGTAATACACACGGCATTCATAACCGTTTTTCTCCAATTCCGACTTTACTTGGTTAGTATTATAATCATTAAGAGCAATCACTTGGAGATTAAGCTTTTCTACCACGTCGTGAATTTTATCTTGAAACATTGATTTTCCCAAAGAGAAAATAGAATTCATTTCACTATTTCCTATGGACAAAAAACCAAGATCACTGGGATAAGGATTTAACTTTTTTGGAACCAGGACAGCTGATAATTTGGTGCATTCACCGCACAACGAAAGGTAGGGAATTGCAACGGCTCCTGGATTTTGTGCTTCAAGTCGTCGAATCGTATGCTGATATTCAGGATTCGTATCGGACAAAATCAAGAGACGCCCCCCAGATGACTGTAGTTGGGCTATTTGGGAAAAACAGTCTGATCGTATTTCATCAGCCATCGCATCAAAAACATTCAGGGCAAAAAAGAGCGGGATCTTCTTTCCCGAGTTACAGCATAATTTATAGATATCCCTAACATCTAAGTTATAGATCGGTTTATGGTCCGATTCACTCCTTTTTAGAGTGTAATAGTCATCCACATCGGCTTGAGTTCTAATTAGTTTGGAAGACAGCTTATCTGATAAGCGGTATCCTGCTCCACTACCAATTTCCAGTATGGGGCTATCTTGAGTATACTGGGTTACTACTTCAGTTAATGTTTGATTGAATGTATGTGTTACCAAGGACCGGTGCATGTTGAGTCCTGCCCAATTATCTTTTGATTGACCCACTGGTGTCAAAACAGCTTTTTTAAACAGCTTTGTGAGGTCCTCATAACTGAAAAGATTAGCCCGATCAGAATTAGATTCAGTGACCGGATCCGCAGGGATACGCTTAATTTCGAAACGATCACTTAGGAACAAGAGAGGCTGTGAGTATGGGGTCACAGTAAACGCGACCTTTCCACCTACTTTATTCTGTGAGACAATCGGACAAAATCCCCTTTCCTCTAAAAGCTGAACAATATTTGTGTTAAGATCACTTACTAAAAAAAAATCAGCTTTCGCGTCTACTTTAATTTTTTGTTCAGCACACAGGTCACTAATTCTACTTACAATTGCACCTGACAACTTATTCATAATTCCTAATCTTTTTTAAACTATTAATTCAACTCGAAGACGCTAAGACGCTGCGACACGGAGGATGTCGGTTGTGGCCCTTGATCACCTTTTTTTTAGCATGGAAATTAACATAGAAATACATGGAAGTCAAGACTTTGCACTGCACATTAACATTAGCATTAGGAGTAGAGCATTTACAGAGAGAAGTTTTTAAAATTTAAATTCGGAGTGATCAGACTATTAAACATTAACCATGTCCACACAAACCTCAAGGGTTAGAGCTATGGCCGAAAAATCCGGTTGGATTTCGAGCTAAGATCACTCTCATAGAGAAAA
>JBAWVE010000234.1:0-3236 GCA_037147435.1 Parachlamydiaceae bacterium | reverse complement strand
GACCAGATTTCAATCCTTTTCAATCTCTCCGAGATCATGTCCTCTGGGGCTAAGCCAGGACGGATCCTCGTGCTTCATGGCACATACGTTCGAAGGCTTCGGCAGCATCACGTGCGCGATTGAGACTCTCTTTATCACTGTGCTTCGCCTGTTTCTCTTCATCTTCACGCGATTTGAAGCGTTCGAGGTCGACTTGAAGGACGCCGCGCACCCCGTCTTGTTTGCCGTTTGGGATGGACGCCAAGCTACCCAGAGAGCTGCTTGCTCCGCTAAACGCATAAGAGGCACTGCTGAGACTTTTCGCAACTTCGACGGAAATCATTGTAGATGGCAGCATAAAAGCAAGGCCGGCAAATGCACCGCCGACACCGACGGCAGCAGCACCAAGAGTAATAGCCATCCCCCATAGATTGTTGTGAGTATCTTTGACGAGTTGTGCTGTGAGAGTGATTTTGCCTCTCATATCGCGGATAAATTCTTTATGGGTATGGGCAATATCCTGCTTTTGATATCTGATTATTGAGTAGATTGCTTGCTGCACTTTTTCAAAATCGATGTGTGCTTCTTTGAGGGCCTTTTCAAAATCTGCTGTAATTTCAACAAAGCGGTCTTGCAGGTGATGGGGATTAACAGGCTTGCGGGCAGGAAAATTGAAACTTTGCAGTTCATTCTCTGTTGCTGGCATCATGGTGGAAGTTGTGTAGTACTTATTGTAAGTGGCGCTGGCATTCTGGTCAGGGCTAGTAGTACTCTGGCCAGTGGTATCAACAGAACTGGTTGTAAAACCATAGTGGCGGTTGCTTCCAGCAATTGTTTGATAATTGTCGTCTTGTGTTGTGTTTGGTGTCATGGTAAACCTCAAATTTATGTTCTGCCAATGCACGCACGTGCAGCTTGGTCATGGTGTTTTAAAGCTTCTTTGATGAGTTTATACAAATGGGCAATTTCTTGATCTACCTTTTCGAGATCACCCAATCCATCATCTGTCTTTCCAGAATTTCTTCTGATGTCTAATTGGACGATTCCCATCTCGCCTTTTTCTTTTTCCATGTTGTGCTTGAGAACGCCATTGATTCCAAGAGTAGTCCCTTTTAGGGCACTGGCAATCGGGGTCGCAGCACCTAGGGCGGCAAGGCCCCCGCTTAAGAAAAATGAGATGGCAAACGTCGCGGCAATGGCGCCTGTGGCGACAACATTAACCCATTTTAGAATGTTTTGTTTTTTCGCAGCATCGCGCGTGTAATCGAGATGATTGTAGTAAGTTTCGTGCAGTTTTTTATTGTTATGGTGGTACTTGAGGAGTTCTGTATGTCTGACAAACCCATCTTCTTCTTTTAGTTCTTTTTGGCGTAGAGCGCTATGGATGAGTTGCAGAAAAATTAGCTTGTCGATGCTGGCATCATTTGATTCGTTCATTTCTTTTTCGAGTTCGACGGATCCGTTAAAACGACGATTGAGCTCCGCTGCAGCGCTCGTCATTTGTTTCCTTTCGATAAGTTCCGGTGGTGCCAAGCGTGGAATAATGCTGTCTATAGGGGAGGGACCAGTGGAAGCACTACTTTTCTTTTGTTCATGGGGAGTTTCAGTAATAACAGACTTTTCTGTTTTGACTCCAAAAAGGCTCAGGAATCTGTTTTTGGCTTGTGTGAAAAATGATGGGGATGCCGATTTGCCTTTGACTTTTAGTGCGCTTTTGTTTATTTCCTGGGTGGCGACCGGCGCCAGGGATTGAATGGAGGAAGCGTAGTATGAAGATGCAGCAACTTGAGCTTCAGCTGCGAAGTTTCGTCCCTTCTCCATGTCTGGAGCCAGATAGGACATTGTTTTTGGCTGAATAGAATCGATTCTACTAACCATGGTTTCCTCCGTTGTGTTGTAGCGACCATGTATGAGATAGAAGTTCGAGTTTGGAAATAAGTGCTGATCCCGCTTGGGTGTCTTTGGCAACGGTTAGGGAGGAATCGATAGCTTCTAAAGCTTTGGGCAGATTTCCCTGATAGAAAAAACATTCGGCAGCATAGAAGTGGACATAGGGATCGCTGCAGTTCTGCACTGCGGCAATGCTGTAGGCATGAATGGCAGCGTCATAATTTTTTAACATCTGGTAGGAAGCACCTAATCCCATCCAAAAACGTGTGTCCGAGGTGTCTGCAATGGTCAAGAGGTGAAAACTAGTTTTTGCCTCTGCGTATTTTCCATTGCGATAGTATTCATACGCGATGGCATAAAGAGCGGAAAGCGTCTCTGTTGAATACGGAGCGGCCTCAATCCATTTTTCCAATGTAAGTTCGTCAAAACTGGTTGTTGTCATGATCATCTCCCGCCGAAAGCGCGGGCTTTGTTAATTTTATCTTCATGGAGCGGTTTCATGCAGGCACGTGCCAGTTGATACGATTCGTACCGTTCTGTCATCAGGCGAGTAACTGTTTGTAATTGCATGTCATTAAGAACATTGTAGTCGTCGACACTCAGGCGAATATTCTCGATGAGGCGCTCGCGTTCCTCTTTGTTGTACTTGAATTTTCCGGTATTAATCTCAACGCCGTATTCACTAGCCTGTTTAAGCATCCCTTGAGTGTCGGTGTTATTGCTACAATCGAATTCGTCATTTGTCGTCGCGCTGTTGACCGCTCTAATCAATTTATGCAAGGAGGAAACGCGTCCTTGCCGTTCTTTCAGCTCAGTAAATTCTTTTGTGATTTTGTTTTCGAGGTGTTTGAGTCTTTCTGTATTCACAAGAAGGACTAGTGATTCCAGTGACAAATTACTCGAGTCGGAAGTGTTGTTAAGCTGTTCGATTAGGGGACTGCCCGATGTATCTATTGATATAGGTTCGTTAGCCATAGTCTTACCTCCTTGACTTAGCAATAAGTCTGAATTGGCAATCATAACAGGTTCCATTAGTTTTTCGAAAGAAAATTCAATCAAGAAGTTAATTAAAATTTTACTAAACAAACTGTGGATAGGTGTTATAAAAGAATCTTCTTGGGATGATTAGGGGCGAGTCTTGTGTCAGCCCCCTTCTCTTTACCTATAACTATCAATCTAAGATTTTACTAAATAGTTATATATAGGCTGATAAAGCAAAGAGCCTTGATCACCTTTTCGGTCAGAGTTTTACAGGATATGCAGGATGTAGCGGCAGGATTTTATGGGGATGAGCTTTGAGGGATGGAAATTGGGGCATGGTTCAAAATGGAACTAAAATGGGTAGCACAAAGTAATCAAAAATCTTT
>JBAWVE010000233.1:0-3244 GCA_037147435.1 Parachlamydiaceae bacterium | reverse complement strand
TTTAAGTCCTCAAAAAGTTTTGGCGCGCTGCGCCATAACTTTTTGAGGACTTACGCAATGTTTGAACGCAATGTGCAACGTTTAGATGCTGATTTTGATCGACTTAATAGCGAGCTAGATAAGACAAAAAGAGCTATTTGTGCTTATTTTGTAAGTAGTGAAGATGTTAATGGAGCTATTTTAGGTGATCATCTTTATTATTATCACAATTATAAAATCGATAAATTTAGAAATCATTACGATGTTTCAGCGAAAGTAGTGCGAAGCACAAAGGAAATGTTTGACCATCTTAATCATCTCAAGGTAACCTATCCAGATCGTCCAATAAAAGTGGTTGATATTGTAGCTCATGGTTCTCCAGAATGTATTCTCATCAATTATCATTCTCCAGAAGAGACTGTTGAAGCTTATCAACGACAACATGTCGGTGACAACGAATTTAGTGCGTGTGCACCAGATGCTGCCATTATTCTTGATGCATGTTCTACAGGAATTGGAAGCGGTAGTATAGCACAAGTGATTGCCGAGAAAAATCCAGGAAAGAAAGTGTTTGCACCTGGAGCCTCGCTTTTCTTTTCCAAACCGATATTCTCAAAACAGGGCAATACTACTACAATCACCCATGTGACCCATGGCTTTGCCGTTGTAAACGCTTATACATCTCGAGAATTTCAAACAGTAGGCGCCGTATAAAGGACAGAGCAAAAAAATATGAGTATCGATCTAACTTCAAATCCTGTTGTTGCTAATACTGAGGGGCAGTTATCCGTTTATCCATCGGCTAATACATGGACTAAGTGGAGAAATATCTCTCCGTTGAGTCTTAGAGCTCATTATTGGCTTTACGATCATCCCACTGCACGGAAAACGGCAGAAATTGCTGCGTATGTTCTTGGAGCAGGACTTGTTGTAGCGGCATTTTTTACTCCAGCTGCCTCGGCGATTATTGGACTGGCTTCCGCAGGAGTTCTCGTGATTGGTATTACGTATGTAGTCTCGAAAATACTGAATTGTATCGTTCCTAAACCTCATGATATGAAAAGTCATGCATTTCATCCAGAGAAGTTAGAAAGGAACGGAGAGCTTTTAGGCGAATTATACTATGACAATCATGTGCCCATCCTAAAAATTCATTCAGAAGATGCTTATGATGCGGGTTACACTCAGGGATATCTACTAAAAGAGGCTTTGTCAGATCTTCGTAGCTCTGTGGAGTTTTGTCTTTTCGTACTTGCACGAGAGAAAAGGCCTTCAAAAATCCGAAAAATTCTAGGTGGTATAAAAGATAAAATTCCGCAAAGGTTTATTTTAGAACTGCAAGGTTTGGCGGATGGATATAATGCAAAAAAAGGCTATTTTGAAAAGGCTATTACTTTTGAAGACTTGCTTTATCTCCAATTAATGCCAGACAAAACATACTTTAAACCGAGCAACATCGTGGTTGGCGCACAAGTCGAAGAATCAGATCCATTAATACAGCTACAAACTGCTGCTTGTACAATTATTGGGCTTCATGATGAGAATGGAGCTCCACTGCTTGCGCGTACGATGGATTGGCCTTCATTTGGAAAGGCGGGTACTTTAAGTTTGATAGTTTCAAGGATCAATTCTGCGTCTTCGGAAAATCTTTGGATGATGTTCCATCCCTTTGATAGGCTAGTTCCTCCTTTAAAAATGACCTTGTCTCCAGCTGTCTTCTGGATAATTCGCAGTGCTTCTGTAACGTAGTAATCTTTCTCGATCACTGCTTCACGCATGCCAGACGCATGGAAATATTCAGCTGCGCGGATGATTGCCTGTTCAAAATCGGGGTGTTCAAATAATTTCAAGTTTTACGTTCCTTTCGCTTGCCATTGTCTGGCGTATTTCAGTGCAATTAGATGTCCAAAATCAAATCGAGAGAGCGGATTCAAGATTTTTCGCAAATCGATAAGCTGTTTTTCGGAATATCCAAGTTCTTGCCCTATGGCACCAAGTATGGCGCGAACACGTGGAGGTTCTGATATTGCGATTTGAAGTAGATGTTTAAATCGTCCAGCTTCGTCAAAATGCTTTAACAACTTATTAACGGTTTCTTCAGGAGAAAATTCGCTAAATGACCCTCTTTCACGAAGGAAGTCTAAAATGGCTGCATCTTTATCTGAAAGTTCTTGCCATGAGTCTGGTCTTCTCGTGTGTATGATTGTTTCTTTGCCGACCAGTAAACGCGGTAAGCTAAGACCATTTGTTGCGACCTCTAATTTTGCTGCGTGCTGCGTGCTAAACCCGAGAAGATTTGCTGCTGCACAACCAGCAGGAAATATCCCTTTTCCCAAGATGGGTAAAGAGCGTAATTGACTAGGATTTGGTTTGCTTAGTCCAAATGCTGTTTGCCTTGGTTTGTAGTATAGACCTTTACCCAATCGTTGAATCATGCCAAGGCGAAATAGGCGAGATAAAGCCTGCGCAACTGCTGTAAATGGCATGTTTTCAAAATCGGTTAGTCGCCAAACCCGTTCTCCGCCTGATTCAATTTGATCTCGGACGGTCTTAGCGATGCTACCAATATCGGATGTAATCTTCTTTTGTCTATTCTTCATAACTTAATTATCACTCAAAACCCCCGTTCTAGTCAAGTTTTTCTGTTGTAAAACTTGACATTTAGCTGAGTTAATTGAGTTGAATTGTTGTCTGACAAAAGGTACCTTTCTTTCAATCGATCTTTATTCCTAGTTTTCTAACTCAGAGCGGTCAATTTTTACCTTGGTCTGCTCTTTCAAGTTTTGATTTAATTTTCTTTTATCTTTTATTCATAACCTGGTTATCACCAAGTTTTCTTCTTTTAGTTAAGTTTTTTTGCTGTAAAACTTGACGCTATTATGGATAAATGAGTTGGGTTGCATGCAAGAAGAAGTGATTCTTCTTTCAAGTTGAATCGTTAAGTTCACCTTACTACCTTATTTTATAAGGCTGCAAAAGCGTCGATTAAGTTATCCCCATTAGCATATCATTACGGTGGTTATCGATATTTTTGCTATTGTCCATTCTGCGATAAGCGCGTTCAATCTTTGTTTTTTTGTAAAACCATTTTTGCTTGTCGACATTGCTTAAAGCTAATCTATCCAAGTCAGAATGAAATCCTTTCTCTTTGGCTGTATAAGAAAAGTAAGAAAATAAAGTCCAGGTTGCATGACCGAGAATGGACCAAGCCAAAATGGATGCGCTGGGCGACGTATGAAAAATTGCGTAATGAATATTTCAATCT
>JBAWVE010000232.1:0-3254 GCA_037147435.1 Parachlamydiaceae bacterium | reverse complement strand
GTTTTCGGGAATTATAGTTGTCGCTGACCGGGAAAATAATCCGTCGCTGATCAGAAGGGCTGGTAACTGATGACCAAGCATGTTTTGCCAGCTGGCTTCGAGATCTGGCCGATGCACGATAAGGTCTCCCAAACATGGAACCGCAATATCTTTAAACTCGCATTTTAGGCGAAGGATATTCATCAATACAGCTGCGGCGGGTCGTTCGGCAGCATTTCGAAAAAGATTTATAACGTCGTATAGGTCACGAGGTCTCGTTCGTTCGGCAAGGGCTCTTACCTTTTCACCAAAAGCCTCCTCATAGGTGTATGTCAGTGCCTGTATTCCACCGGTAGGTTCATCAGTGTACGGATGGTAGACGTTAGAAAAGACTGGCGGCATTACCACGCGCTCGTCAGCAATGAGATCGATTTTTATACGAGGAATGGTTTTTCCCTGCGGGGAAACAGGACCGCGGCGATCAATCACGGAGTGGCGCGGGTAACCATGTTTGGGGAATCCAGAGATTCCAGCGGGATACCAGCCGGGGGCAGAGATATGCGGAATCCAGTTTGGCTGTGCCTTTTGTTATACGCCGTGAACATGCAGTAACCAATTGCTCTGATTGTTTATTGCCTTCAAGAAGAAATCCAAGTCTTTTGAATATCGATCCGTTACCAAGACGCTCACCATACTCTATGAGCTTTTGTTCGTCACAATCCGGGCGAATAAGGTAAGCCGAAAGACAGTCAGCCACATGCCGGATACCGCCACCAAGGGCAGGATCATCAAGCATGTCAATAATGGTCCGATGAACGTCAGATATCATCACTTTAGTATGCTGCCGCCATACCGGCTTTGTACCAAATATCTTATCCTCCGGGAGATGTTTTACGGTAAAGATGGCGCCATGATGCTTTTGGATACTCTTGCGGACTGGACGACCCGTTAAGACAACGATATCATTGAATATTTGTTCGGTTAGATCCCAATGCTCCGCAGCACTCCGCCCTCCAATGTAGGCTGGCTTATAGAGAGCAGGCACCAAAATCCATGGATCATCAAGAACATGCTCACTTACAAGAGAATCCAAAGACACGGGAACATACACACCTTGACTGACACGACGGAGCCATCCCTGCATTACCCAACGGGCAAGGCGTTTTGAAGTATGTGTTCTCGAAATTCCTAGAATCTGAGCCGCACAATCTATAGTAATAACATCACCTGCCAAGCGGATCACCTTCGTCAATTGAGCGCGACCCTCTGGAATGGCAGACTTAAAAAAACTCTTTTTCATCTGCATAAATTCTCTAATTGTGTGAATTTATGCAGGTATAATAGAGAAATAATACATAATTCTCAAACGGATAAGCTATACCAACATGCACTAAATTCTCTTTTTTTGAGAATTACAGCATACAAAACAGAGTAAATACCTGCTAACTATGCCAGAAACTAGCTCTATGGAAAATTTGAACCGTGCGCTACCGGGAAGGCGCCTCTAAGGGGCTGATTGGCAACAATTATTACGGTAAATGGGGCTAGCTCCAGACGAGCGTAATCTATCTTGATGGATTCAGAGCATTACCGGCATGAGCGGCGCCGACTTCAAGTCGGAGATCTGCGGAATCCTGACTTAACATGCAGTCCTATTTTGGGGAATATTTCACTCATGGAAAAACATGCCGAACCTGCTCTTCAGTCAGGTAACGGCTCCAACCAGGCATCGACAAATGATTGTTGTCTACCCGACGAACAAACTCCCATCTCGCCCTGTCCGGAGCAAGCCGAAGAAGACGCCCATTGTTCGTCTCTTCAATAAAGACATCTCCATTCAAAAGCACTTTTGAGCGTCCCGATGATATTGTGCAAACATTCAGAGAAACCATCCCCTTATCATAGGGCGTAGACACCAACCCATTGGCAAAATCGTAGCGATAAACGATGTTGTGCCCGTCCATCAACACCTCACCTTTTGCGTCACTTATCACATTATTTCCAAAAACCGAAATCTCATGATCGCTGACAAACTCTACACAGTGCTGGTTCATCCAGGGGCCGGTCTTGAGCCAAATAATTTTATCCGTACTTGGCCGATACAGGGCAATCGTACTGCGATGCTTCATGCTCAACAGCAAATCGCCCTTTTTCCAGTACGTTGAATCCGTAAGGGCTGGCTGAACCTGATTAAGATGAATCGGATCTTCCTCAGGTCGTCCCCGAAAGCCCCCAGCCAACAGGCCACAATACCCATTTTCATAAAGAATTTTGGCCACAGACTTTTTAAAGAGCACGTTTCCATCAAGAGATATTTGGGCAATGGCATCATCCAGATGACTTAACACCCCTTCGAAGGAGGAGGGCTTCATCCTCGAACAGATCCATATATTCCCATCAGCATCCTGCTCCACCGAGTGAGATGACGTACAGTTACTAACCCACTCAACAGAGGAGGTTGTACCTATTTTTACAAGAGAATCCAGACTAAACGCCAACCCTCCATCCTGTAGCAACAGGGGATGGAGGATCCGTGCATTTGATTGACGGATTTTGATCTTGACCCTCGCCAATATCACATCAATATCCGGCGTCCACTCCTTCATGATGTGCTGATCGTGAATGCGAAGAAGTTGTACAGTAGATTGCTTGTTGACGTTATCATACGATGAAAGGAGAAGATATCCCTTATCGTCAAGCACCCCTGCCTGCAACTTTCCGGATTTCTTAAACCCATCCAGCAAAGGAAAGCGATCTTCAATCACAAGACAGGAGACATTTCCAGCAGTAATTTTAAGCACCACCTCCTTAGCCAGCGAAGGGAATGCAGCAACAGAGACCATTGCCCTACCAAATGCACCAAGCCTATAGTTCCCAAGAAACACATGCCGAACAGACCATCCAAAAAACAGTGTAACACAACCGCCAAAAAAAATGACCACAAAAACATTATAAAGTGACACTGTTTGATACATCATCGAACCGTTTATTTTTAAGACTTTAACAGCTAATGAGACGCTATCGACCACCATTGATATCGGTATGCATCACGCTTGGCAATCGGCTTTCGATTACCATTCAATCATAACCAATAATTTACAAAAGACCCCAACCATCGCCGACTTCTTATAGGCGACCGGCAACTTGATCTCGTGGCAGGATGCCTTTGACGTCGTAGATTACGCAATGTTGGTTTGATGCGAGGTCTTGGCAGATTCAGTGCTTTGAATTGATTGTGGGCGACGGCGAGTATGATGGCTTGGTAATGATTTCCG
>JBAWVE010000231.1:0-3283 GCA_037147435.1 Parachlamydiaceae bacterium | reverse complement strand
AAAGATTTTTGATTACTTTGTGCTACCCATTTTCGTTCCATTTTGAACCATGCCGCCAGTAATGATAAAAGTTTTGCGCTCGTCCTTTGGTGCTGAACTATGTGCAAAACATATCCCATGTAACAGGCACATTACAGAGAAAGTTAAAACTATATAGGTTGTTTTTATGGGCCAGCATTTGACAGCGGTCATGATCTATTCCTTTGTACAGAGAATAGCAGAATTGGCAGAATACCTTGCCTGCCGAAGTTATCCTGCCATCCGATTATTTTATTTCTTGAGTCCGGCCACAACCCTTAGGTTGAGGGTTACCCAGCTATCCTGATTGGGCGTAAGTCCGATTCTGATGTGATTTCTGATTTCTTAAATCTTGGTTAATTTAAAATATATTCTTTGGTCATCGGATGAGACAATCATGTTGAATTTTTTTCCGTAAAAAGGGTTAAAACCGATTTTAGTGGATGCACGCACAATGCACTCAGTAACCATGGAGTGGATGATGCTGTCTAATTCTAAATTGAGTAGTGTTGCAGGAGTAAACCAGGAGACAATAAGTCCATTGTCAACCGATAGATAATTTGAGATGTCTGTATAGATGCCGTCTGCATTTTGCATGCATAAAAATGAAGCGGAGCATGTTCCCACTTTGATATTTTGTGCGTTGTATAAAGATGCTCGTCCTGCTAAATATTTAGAAGATATTGTGGATCCGCTAACTGAAACATTCGATGTCGGAATTTCAATAAAACTTGGAATAAAATCACTTATGTATAAATAGTATGATAATGTTTTATTTTTTTTACATGCTTTCTTTTCCGTTTCGTTTACTAAAAAATCATTGTTTATTGTGTTTAGTGTAAATGTTCCGTTGTTATGGACTACGTGAGTGAATGATTCTTGGAAATTATCGCTATACACAAACGACGATGCACAGATGAGCAAAAACAGACAGGAAACACTTCTATACGCATTTTGTAAACCTAACATCATTCTCTCCTTAAATATTGAAAAAATCCAGTAAGTCGGCCAAAGGGGCCTAAATCATTCAACAATGACGAATCCTTCGGGTTGCATCGGCGCGTCTTTACCGATGGGCAGCACGCCGCGGAAATAGTCGCGATAGACGCGAATTCCTTGTTCTGCTTTTTGCACACAGAAGAAGCAGTTACTGATCCACTCGGATCCCTTGATCGTTCCAGACTCGAGGTTGCACTGGAAGCGGGTTGTGATTTTGCTGCGCCAGTAGTTGACTTCCCCAAATAGCAGGATTGGGTGGCTAGGAACGGCTCCGACTTTCCTTCTGACTTCTTCGATCGAAAATTCAAAGTCAGTTCCAATGCCTCCGGTTAGGAGGATAGGAAAGTCAAGATTAAACTCCGCCTGTCTTTCTACAAGCTTATCTAGCCGATAGGTCATTTTGGCTTCGACATAAGGGTTTTGTTTTTGTTCGTTGACGACAGATGTGTCTTTTTGCCTGAAGTCGACAATATTAGCGCAGGAAAGGATGTGCAGTTCCTTAGCCACTCTGTTGCCGACTTCCATCGCTCCGGGGCCGCCCCCAGTGACCAGTGCTAGTGGAGTTGTTTTATTCAATAGGGGATGATTCATTTCGGCTCGCATTGCAAGGACTCCAGCAAGCAGTTTTCTTAATTCATCTTCAAAATTTCCCTCAGTGAGGTTGGATCCATAGATTCCGAAAACGGTCGAGTGCAGAAATGCTTCGATCTGATTCAGGGGAACAAACATCCCGGAATCTTGCTCTGGTTTTTGAGTATATCTCAGAATGTTTTTTGTTCCTTCATCCACCCAAAAAATGGGGATTCCGTATTTGTCGAGGTCGTGCAAGAGAGAGCGGTCTTCTGCAGAGAAAAAACTCTGATGCGATTGAGATGGGTACTGGAAATAAATTCCTTTCAGACAGCGTTGCACTTGATCGCTGAGTAACATTCTTTTCATCAACGGGGAAGGAAAATAGCGTGTCAGCAGGATTCCCTGGCTGGTTATCCATCCGGCATCAATGCTTTTTAAAAATGGATAGGAAGGTTGTTGCTCAATATAACGCTCTACCATCAGAGCCTGCCGCGTGCTTTGCGAACATCCAGGAAATTCATGCTGTCGGTTTTCCCGGCTGATCCAGTCGTCTACCTTCAAATTCAACATCTGTTCCCCTTTGACGATGAAAACAGCAGTACGATTTTCCTTAGGTTCCGGGGCTGTCGCAAATGCCTTGAATAGTGCGGTACTATCTTCAAGGCACTCTTGCAGTTGGTCTCTGTCAGAGAAAAAGACATACTCCCGGTAGGGTTCTAAAGTATAAAATTCCAAAGGAACATCTGTAAGCTCTCGCTTGCTTTTCCCATACAGTTCGTAAATATCTCCGGAAGCTGTTGTGTCCGGTTGTAAAATCGATGCGGTTGTATGATGATAACCGGGAGACAGCAACTCATTAACGACATGTCCAAATACTGTTCGTATATGTAAGGGCAAAGTACGCACCAGAAGAATTTCATCGTCGTCGACATTGCGCGGGGCGAAGGGCTTCCACTCTTGGTGGAGGCGGATAAAGTCGCGGGTATGCATGTCTGTCGTTAATGCTTTTGCCAATGTCGGCAGGAACCCATGAATCGACGGGTCGTAAAAAATTTTGCCGTTTTGCAACGTGAGGTAAGCGATCGTCCGTCCGTCAACTTTATCCAGAATCAGGTCGTTGCTTCCCTGCAGTCCTCCCAGCGATAACAAAGGTCGTCCTTGCCTGTCAGACCGGCCGAACATGCGGAAAAGGTAATCGGGATCCCTGACTCTGCGGCGATCGTCAGCCGCAAAAAGCTTGCCGATGAAACAGCCTACTGTAAGATAACGAAGCAGTTCTTCTGCCAGACTGCCCATTGCTTTAAGTTCCAATTTGACTTGGGCAGAACGGGTTTTTCTATCGATCTCGTATTCGATGCCAATTCCATCTAATCCGATCTGGGCAAGGGTGCTCTTAATGTTGAAAAATATTTTTTCGACAGGGATGTCGAAGCCAACAAATGCTGGGGAGATATTTTCTATGAAAACCGTTGCATGAGCAATTTTGGGGTTGATCAAAGAAATCTCTGTAATGCATCCATCGGGAGATACAAGGTCGTAAGGTTTGAGGTCGAGATAACTTTCCATTATTTATGCAACTCCTTCTAAAGGACTCAAGATACCAAGAATACTGACAATCATGCAATGAAAGAACTACGATTTTTTGGGCATGGTTCAAAATGGAACTAAAATGGGTAGCACAAAGTAATCAAAA
>JBAWVE010000230.1:0-3290 GCA_037147435.1 Parachlamydiaceae bacterium | reverse complement strand
CCTACTCGATTAGAAAGCAAATGACCAAAGACCAACCGTCCGCGGTAGCATTTGGAAAAATGTGATCATCTCATCTCGGACGGAAGGTCATAAGTTACATCAAAGCATTTGAGTTTATGAAACGAACATGTTGCTTCATAACGCCCATGAGTAAGACAATAATTTTCAGCATTATCGGATTATCCATCTACCTTTAAAAAACAAATTATTACAGTATGAAAGACTTTAGAATCGTTATTTTTTTATAATTTTGGAGAAAACAATACTATGGATAATTTAGTAATTGAGAATAAAGGTGACCAAATGGTTTTGAAGTTGAATAAAAAAGGATTCGATGATAAATATTTAATTTCATTGGTTAAAAGGCTTCAAATGGAGAGTTTAGCTCAAAAATCAAGATTAAATTCATCAATTTTGAGCATAGCCGAACAGATCAATCAGGATTGGTGGGATGAGAATGGGCAAAAGTTCCTTGAGGAAGTAAAAAAATGATTTCCAACTCTGTGGTTGTTGATACGAACCTGATTTTTTCAGCATTGATTCCCAGGGCATCACAAATCAGGGATATTTTGTTTGAAAGCAACATCAATTTTTATTCTCCAAACATTCTAATCTCCGAGATATTTAAGCATAAAGATAAATTGCTTAAAAGCTCAAAACTCACAGAATCAGAATTCGATATCTATTTCAACGGTATTATTGAACGAATAAAATTTATTCCAACAGATTTTATTGGATTAGACAGTCGCCAAAAAGCATACGATTTATGTTTTGATGTTGATATTAAAGATACACCTTTTGTTGCCCTATCAATTGATTTGGCAATTCCATTTTGGACCGGGGACAAAAAATTGAAAGATGGACTAAAACAAAAGGGCTTCCATGACTTTTATAATCACTAATTTGTGGTTTGTGTGCATTTGTGGACCCTTAATCATAACCGCAGTTTGGAAAGATTTTACGCGCGAAAAACCTAATACAAATTCACTGATCATAACCGCTGAACAACCAATGCAAATTCCCTGACCACTTTGCTAATCCCCCTACAAATCCAAGCCGCAGAGCGGCGCCCTGTTGGTAGAAAACGAATGATGAAAGACCAACCGTCCGCGGTAGCATTTATAAAAACGGTTACGGATCATTTCGGACGGAAGGCTCGGATGAAGATGAGTTCTAAACTACGGCAATAAAAAATTAAAAGAAATTAACAACAGAAACCACTGATTATAAAACTGATAAACACAGATAAAAAAGATGTGTCAGTTGAGATATGGGGGACGGGTCTCCGATGCGTGAATTTTTATGGTCAGAGGAAATGGCGGATGCATGCGTATACCTCATGGAAAACATAAACTTCTCTGATGTTGCAAAAAGCACCGTCATTGCGATCCGCCAGCTGGCGGAGAAGCAACCTGCTGCCTCACCACAATCCCCGCCCGAAGTACGAAATACTCATATCAACATCGGTACCGGCAAGGAAATATCTATAAAAGACCTGGCGTTCCTGATTAAAGAGAAGGTTGGATTTAATGGAGAATTGGTTTTCAACACCTCCAAGCCAGATGGCACGATGCGCAAACTCACCGATCCCTCAAAAATACACGCCCTCGGCTGGCACCACAAAATCGAAATCGACGAAGGAATCGAAAAGCTCTACAACTGGTACCTAAAAAAATAAATTAACCACAAATGCACACAAATATTCACAAATAAACACAAATAAAGTATTTACATTTGTATTCATTTGTGTTATGAATATAAAATACGACTTATAATGAGGACACAAGATACAAAAGAGACTAAAAACTTACAGGCACCTGGCAAACGCATAGCTGATAAAGTGTTGGCTAAGATGGTAAAAGAGGCAGAAAAGGGTCCATTTTTGACATTTGAAGAACATCACACAAAAATGGATAAATGGATATTAGACAACTCAAAGTAGCTGTTTCTGAGCAATACTCCGATGACCTGAAAAATGTTTTTCAATATGGTCTTGAGACTTTCGGCTATAGTGGAGCAATTTTGTTCTATGATAATATAGAAAAACTTGTAGCAAACCTTGAATTTGAGTATTTTATGTATCCTGAGTGTAGGTTTCTTGTCACAAAAAGCAAAGTTTACCGAAACATAATATTAGAATCTTATTTGATTATCTATCGCATTACTTCTTTTAGGATTGAAGTTCTTCGAGTATTTCATTCGAGCGTTTGTACTTCAAAACGGGTTGGATCTGCTCGAAGAATTATTATTTAGCCACCATAACTGCAATACTTATTGGTTTTAAAATTATTATTTTTTTGTTTCCCCATCAGTGCGCTCTGTGTTTTTAATCAGTGGCTTCTGTGGTTAATTCTTCTTTTTTTTATTTGTGTCTTATTTGTGTGCATTTGTGGACCCCCTTTTTATTCTCTCTATTGAACCTAAACTTATAAAATGACAAAGAAAGTATTTGTTTCAGGTTGTTATGACATGCTCCATTCGGGGCATGTGGCGTTTTTGAGGAAGCCGCCACCCATGGCGACCTCTATGTTGGCCTCGGTTCCGACAGGACCATCAACCAGCTGAAAGCACGCAAGACCATCAACACCGACCAGGAGCGTCTCTACATGGTCAAGGCCCTGAAATCGGTCAAGGATGCTTGGATCAATGTGGGTTCGGGCTTGATGGATTTCGAGAAAGAGCTGCGCGAACTGCGTCCGGATATCTTCTTTGTCAACGAGGACGGCTACATACACCCCTGACAAACAGAATCTCTGCAAAGAATTGGGAATTGAACTGATGGTCAGCAGACGGCTGCCGCACCGTGGATTGCCCGCCCGCTCCACGACAGTACTCCGCAACGAATGCCTGATCCCTTTCAGGCTCGATCTTGCCGGCGGATGGCTCGATCAGCCTTATGTCTCCAAATTTTACCCCGGACCAGTCATCACCATCTCCATCGAGCCGACCATCGATTTCAACGACCGCAGCGGCATGTCAAGCAGTACCCGTGCCAAGGCCATCGAACTCTGGCAGACGGATATCCCCGAAGGTGACAAGGAAAAACTCGCGCGTACCCTTTTCTGTGTGGAGAACCCTCCGGGTACGAAATGTGTGAGCGGGTCGCAGGATTCGATCGGCATCGTTTTTCCGGGCGTCAACAAACTGGACTATCCCAGCGACAGCTATTGGCCTGAAAAGATTACCTCTGTCACCGACGATGATACCCTGAAATGGATCGAGGAGCACCTCTGGTTTATCAACCTCTCCCCGCGCGACAAATGTTTCGATGTGCTTTCCGGTACCAATAT
>JBAWVE010000229.1:0-3293 GCA_037147435.1 Parachlamydiaceae bacterium | reverse complement strand
CTGCCAATCCTGTTATTTTATTTTTTTGACTGAAAATCCTCTTAGTTCAGGTGATTAAGGCCATCCAAAAGTGTTACCTTCATTTGAACCATGCCTTTTTTGCCCTTTTTTTCGGCATGGTTCAAATGAAGGTAGCACTTTTAGATGGCCTTAATCACCTTTGAAGTCGGTTGGTGTTTAGTGTTACTAAACGCCGGTCTATCAGCGTTTGGTTGAAAAACGCAACACTTTAAGCTTGTTGTTACCCACATCTATCAATCTAATATTTTAATCGACACAAAACCATGTTCGGTTACTATTAAATTATTAGATTAACACTTGTGGGTAACGACAAGCACTTTAAGAGGGTAATTCTTTATGAAGTTTATTTGAATCACGCCTGATATTGTAAAATTTTGTCGTCTGAAGTCAGAATGATCATCTGTTCAGCCTTCGCTTGAGAGATTAGTAATCTATCAAACGGATCATGATGAATTGGGGGGAGTGTTTCCAATTGTTGAATATGCTTGGGTTCAAGGTTAAGCCAGACCAAACCTGTCTCTTCTACAGCATTCGTCCAATTGTCGGGAATTTCCAGTTTGCCCAGTGTTTTTTTGATGGTAATTTCCCAGTAACTGATGACACTAATCGCAAGTTCGTTTGCTGGATCTTCAATAATTGAAGAAAATTTTTTGAGTTTCTGTTTATTACCGTCAAGCATCCATAGAACTAGACATGTATCAAGCAAATATTTCATGAAAAATGCTCCATGAAATCATCGGGCATTTGATCGAAATCTTTTTTGATTTTAATTTTTCCTCGGAGAAGACCCTGTTTCCGGGGGCGTGGTGCGACATATTCCGTCAGCTGTGCCACAGGTTTACCATTTCTACAGATGACAATAGTTTCATGGAAACCATCAACCCTTTCAAGATACTTGGATAGATTGGTTTTAGCATCGTGTATATTCACAAATAGCATATAGTCTCCTATCTTTAGACTTAGTCTAGCTTAGCTTAGTTTAAATGTCAACTGTCAGAATCAATTCTTCGCGTTAAATGGATGCTGGTGGTATAATGGGATATAACGGCGGATAGGTCTGCCGGAAGGTAGGAATGATGGCAACTATAGACCAGCTAGACCTCAGTGTATATAACTTGTACGCCATCCGCACGCGGATGGTCGAACAGATCAACCAGCAGCTGCAGCTGGATAAAGCGTCCAGCATTCCTCCGCAAACACTGATGATGGATAATTACCCCAGGCTCGATGAAATCGATCTGCTCTTGGGGATTGTTCCGCTGAATACTCCTTGGGCTTATTTCCTACCGCCCAAAAAATTTAGGCTTGTCCGCCGTTCTCCCTTTGCTTTTTCCCGGGTGGCTCCCAGTTTGGGGTCGGTATCCGATCAGGAAGGTGGGGAGGCTCTTGTAGATTCCATGCAATGCGAGTCGCCGGAAGAAGAGAAGGAGAGGGCTGCTATTAAGGGATGTTTTAAACAGCTTGGACAAATTAATCGTTGGTTGGGTTATATTGTCGGAAGAATGGGCCAATTCTTACAGGGATAAAAATGAGCGGCATTGATTGGAAGAAAAAACTCAATTGGGGTGATGAGCAGCTGGAAGAGTTGCGACATGTTGGGTATGCCTATTTAAGGCAGGGAAAGTATGACATTGCGATCGATTTCTTTGAAGCTCTTGCCGTTCTTGATACAGAAAGCGCTTATGATTCCCAGACACTCGGTGCGCTTTATCTTCAAATCAACCAACCTCAAAAAGCTCTTAAATGGCTGGATAGTGCCCTCAAAATCGAAGGCGATCACGGCCCAACCCTTCTAAATCTGTGTAAGGCCTTGTTCATGTTAGGAAAAAAAGAAGAGGGGTTAAAGCTCGCTCAGATTCTAAAAAATGAGTCTTCAATGCAAATTTCCAATGTTGCCAAAGCCCTTATCCTTGCTCACAGCTAATGTCCATCAGCACCCTTTGAGAGTCCGCAGCAACGTCGCCACGACGTGATCGACATCGGCTTCTGTCAGCTCATAATAAAGGGGGAGTGTCAGGGCTTCTGCATAATATTTTTCCATTGCAGGGAAATATTCTTCGATTTCTCCATAATGATCGGTAAAGAAGGGGTGGCGATAGAGCGGGATGTAGTGGACTTGGGTACCAATGTTGCGCTCTTTCAGTTTTTCCATGACATTTTTTTTCGTGGTTTTAAAGGCAGAAAAATCGATTTGGGCGACACATAAATGATAGGCAACAGACAGTTCTTTCTCTGGGGAAAATAGTCGAATATGTTCCATGCCTGCTAATTTTTCGTGATACCGATTCATCAACAATTGTCGTTTGGCAATAAACTGATCCAGACGTTTAAACTGGCTCAATCCAAGGGCCGCCTGAATATCGGTAACGTTATAGTTTCCACTGAGGAAATTAACTTCGTAATAACCAGGCAGGGCTTCCCTTTTTAAGTGGGCTGGGTCATTTTCTATCCCGTTATTTCTGTAGAGACGCAATCTGTGATACAGGCGCTCGTCATTGGTTGTCACCATGCCGCCCTCACCTGTTGTCATATTCTTTGCGGGGTGAAAACTAAAGACTGTCATTTGACTCCAACGGCAGCTTCCTACTTTGGTTCCATCAGAATAACACGATCCGATGGCGTGGGCAGCGTCTTCGATGATAATGGTAGTCTGATCGGTAATGGCAGCATCGATGGCCTGCACATCCACGGGGATACCGGCGAAGTGTACCGGGGTAATAATTGTTTTTCCTCGAGAGTTCCGTCGATTGATATTCAAGAGGAGTTGGCTCATGTCGAGATTTCCAGTATTTCGGTCGATGTCGATAAAGATGGGGTTGGCTCCGCGTTGCATGCCCGGACCGACGGAAGCGACAAAGGAGTTTGGGGTTGTTAGAATGACATCGTTGGGGCCTGTTTCTGCTGCATCGTAAGCTGCCATTAAAGCTGCCGTGGCGCTATTGAAGGCAACAGTATATTTGACTTCACAATAGGCTGCTAAGGCGTTTTCGAATTCTGTAACGAGAGGGCCTCGTGTGATGATGGGTTGGAGAAGAGCGTTTTTGACAGCTTCGAGGTCTTCTTCGGAGATATGCTGCTTCGCATAAGGGAGGAATTTCTGATTCGACATATATTGATACCATTGGTTTAGGGGATAATGATAGTAGGATGCCTTTTAGGAGGCTTGTCTGTCAACGTGAAATAACGGAACGAGTGGGAACAGAACGAGCGGGAACAGGGCATGGTTCAAAATGGAACGAAAATGGGTAGCACAAAGTAATCAAAAATCTTTA
>JBAWVE010000228.1:0-3300 GCA_037147435.1 Parachlamydiaceae bacterium | reverse complement strand
ACCGAAGGTATCCTGCTTATCCTACCCATCCTGCCTATCTTGTTATGTTATTTTTGTGACCGAAGACTCTCCTCGTGCAGGGAGGATTTTCGGCATGGTTTATTGCTGACAGGTCTAAAAGATGGGAGCGACGGAAGCTTGCGGAGCATAGCCAAAGGTACCGCTGGGAGTGGCAATTTTCAACCAGGAGGAGTCCGGGGAAATATCCAGAACGACCACTACACTGCCGGCAGGGATTGGGAAGTCGCCAACTTTGGAAAAAGCCGTACCGGCATCGCGACGCAGCTCGACAGCATGGACGAGAACAGCGCGGACAGGGGCGATGTAACGGGTAAAACTCAAGCTGATGGACAGGATTGCCACCAGAGATAAAGTGACAATAGAGCTATTCCAATACCAAGAGTATCTTGTCCACACCCACCCTGAACACAACAACAAGGCGATGACACATGTGGCAAAAAACAGCTGAAGTCGTTCAGGCAGGGATAGGGTTGAGCTGAGAAAAACAGTATCCAGAATGGATTGTGAAGAGGTATTATTTACAGACAGCTTTTTCTGTGCGACAGCCAAATTACGGGATACGGCCTCATTACGCGGCATTAACTCTTTAGCCCGCAAGTAATTAAGAATTGCGAGTGGGTATTGACCCAACTGGAAATAGGTGTTGCCGATATCGAAATACAAATGTCCGTTACCGAAGCGGGGATGATGATCGATCTCCACTGCCAAAAACATATCAAGGGCTCGATTGAAGGCCTCCTGACGTCCAGCAATCGTTGTTGCGGACTCCCCTGTACGGTAGCTTTCTTCTGCCTGGCTGATCCGATCATCTCCAGTACGCATGACAAAAGTTACAGTTAAGATTGAGATTAGAGCGAGGGTAATTATGCTAGCAGCAATAAGGCCTATACGCCATTCAAGCTTCATGTGATCTCCTGATTTTATCGAGCAATGCCCTGACTTGGGAGCGTACCTCATTGACCTTCAGATCGTCTTTTCCTGCAAATCGCTTTTCATCGAACATCGACAACAGTATTTTAACTTCTCCGGATACTCCCTGTTCGGGGAGAGAGGTCTGTTCTGTTGTAGCAGAAGGTATTTGCTTTGATTCAACAAGAGCCAGGATGAGGGAGCGCCTGAGTTGGTCAAAATCACACTTTCCTGGAACAGAAAAAGCTTGCTTAAATAAAACATCGCTTGTTTCCATTTGCTGTTGACTACGGCGCCAGGCGAGGAAATTGCGGAGATACTCCTGGTACAGCAATAGGGCAACGGCAATAGGAACAACAGCCATTACCCACCAGGTTCCAAAAGGCCTGTTGTAGAGATCCCCGGCCTTCAGGGGGATAATGCTTTCAATCTCAATTGGAGCCGGGATTGAACGAGTTCTTTCTACAGGCTTTTCTATTCTCTTTGGCTGAGACTTACCTAATGGGGAAGAGACTGAAGCAGGCGTCATCGGTTTGACTTTAATCGGAATGGAGTTACTGTGCAAAACGACGTATTGTGAAAGATCGGGATCGAAAGAGGAAAACTCAGCACTTGGAATCGCTTCTACTTGATCTGTGAGCACCCTTAGTTTCACAACCGCTTTTTTTGTTCCCTCGGACACTTCTTCAACAGGAGGCAAATCACTCTGTTTGAAAAATCCACTGAACCCCGGCTGACAGCACAGGTCGGGAATCGGAACCCCCTTGATATTGCCTTTCCCTGAAATTAGCATAGCTAAAGATAGATCATCCCCAACATCCACATCTGAAGAGGAAACCAGGTCTGTCTGAAACGTGAATTTTCCCACAGCACCATTGAACGATGCCGGTTTATCTTTCTCAGGAAAGGGCAAAACAGTGACTGTAACGGCAGGAACTTCAGATGTCAGTTTTGAAGACGTGTAGACAGGATTTCCCCCCGCATCATTTTTATAGGCATACCCTTCAATTGCGGAAGGGCCAAAAGAGTAGGTTCCGGGTTTTACCGCTTCAACTTCTTGAGAAATTGAGCTGATGCTCGTACTGCCTTCAGAACTATCTTTAATCTCTTTCTCACCAATCTTGATAAATCCTTCAGCATCCAATAAAGGTAATTTTTCCACAGTCAGTCCAATGTTTCCCTCGAAATAGTAGTGATACTGAAATTGTGTGCGTTGTCCAGGATATATAGTTGTTGGTCCATTGATTCCGGCCTCAAGCCGCAATGACACGTTTCGTGAGTTAACTGAAGGGGGGGAAGAAGATAGTGACGACGGGAGCGGCTGAGATGTTAAAGGCGCTGGCGTTTGTTGTGCATTTGGCCTAGCCATCACGCTATAACTCGACAGGTACGATCGATATTCCTTGGAACCCACGCGCACAGTGACAGCCGGAAGAGCATAGAGCCCAGCGGGCTGCCCCGGAATTTGAAAGCTGTAGATCGATAAAACAGTCGGATTAGGGGGGCTGATTTGGACATCTTTGACAAAATCGACGTCGAGTTTCTCTTTTTCCAGACGAAAGCTATTCACATCGACAGGGTCGTTTTTTTCATGAGTTACCGTCACCATCCCCTTAAGGGGCTGCTGTTCGTAGGCGCCATTCTGCTGAATCTCAGCAAAGACCTTCACGTCAGCTGCAGAAGCGACTGTACATATAGCCATGAATATGACAAACCAAAAGACTCTTAACATAATACCCCAGGTTTCTAGAACTTTTACCATGGGCGATCGTCCCCTCTGCTTCCCTGCACTTTCAAATTAATTTTACTCCGATCATCGAGTTCCATTTCCTGAATCTGACGGATGACATCGTTTGCTGAGGCTTTAGTTTCTTTTAGCTTGGCGGCAGCTTCTGTCATTTTCTGATTTGGAACAGGTTGTTTGTTCGAAGCCGAAGCATGCATTTTTTCCAAGGCTTCTTTCCAGGCCCTGACAGCAGCTTTCAACCACTGTGTTACCTCTTCCCGATTATATTGTTGCCCCAGCAACTCATTCGCATGCCTCGCAGCAGCGTACCCCTCGCTAAACAAGGGAATCACCTCATCCCAGGGGCGGCACTGGCAGCTATTCGCCTGATTAATTGAAAAAGCTACTATTTGTTCTGCAACCAATGCCGGCAGAAACGAATCGGCTGTTTTCAGGACTAATGGTTGCATTGCGGTCAATACTTCTTTACTGACATCCGCATTTGAATTCAATTGGTCAAGAGTCACAACAAAAGACTCTTCATTGACCGCATCTTTAAGGATGAGCTCGGCATGACGCTTAGCCAGTGGTTGTCCCTGTGCCACGATAGTTTCTAAAAAAAAGCGCGCTGTCAAGACGAAAAT
>JBAWVE010000227.1:0-3310 GCA_037147435.1 Parachlamydiaceae bacterium | reverse complement strand
TCCAGGAATACCGGAAAAAAATAGACAGAAAACGCTACGGAGCCCCCGTTGGGTATGTATTTCCAAAAAATAATGAAACAGAGATCTATGTTGCCATACGCAACGTACAATGGAACTCCGGCACGATGTTCATTGCTGCGGGGGGCGGAATCGTCCCTGCAAGCACTATCGAAAAAGAGTGGGCCGAAGTTAATTTAAAATTTGATGCCATCAGGGAGATGTTAGCGTTATGAACGAAGAAGTCACCTACCAAGTGTTGCAAGAGTGCGTAGACCACGGTGTCAGAGAGTTTATCATCTGTGCCGGCTCCAGAAACAGCTCCTTCGTTCAAGCCTTGCGTGTTGAAGAACGCCTAGAAACATTCTATTGGCCTGAGGAGCGATCAGGAGCATTTTTTGCCTTGGGGAAAAGCCGTGCCACCGGTCGACCTGTAGCCATTGTCACGACATCCGGAACAGCAGCGGGAGAATTATTTCCTGCAGCAATGGAAGCCCATTACTCGGGTGTTCCATTGATTTTGATTACAGCAGACCGGCCTCGCCGATTCCGTGGTACAGGAGCGCCGCAAAGTGCCGAGCAATCTCATCTTTTTGGACACTACACAAAAATTTCGATGGATATCTCGCATGAAGCGCCGTGTTCCCTTAAAGAGTGGGATCGGCAAGGGCCGATCCATCTGAATGTTTGTTTGGAAGAACCGCAAAAGCAGCCCCAATTTCAGGGCCGTTCATTGCTTATGGCTAATCAAGAAGTCCCTGTTGCTGATAATGCATCGGAACAGAAAACAGCTGATTTTGCCTATGCACACACGATTTTGGATCAGTTTTTTTCTCGCGTGAAGTATCCGCTTATTATCGTTAGTACACTGCAGGAGGAAGCCAGGGATCAAGTTGTGCGCCTGTTGATGAAACTTAAAGTACCAGCCATGATTGAGGGGATATCTGGAGTGAGGGAAGACCCTCGCCTTGCGCCGTATAGAATCTACCGTACCGACAAAGTATTGGAGAGTGCCCGCGGAGAAGATTACCCGGTAGATGGAGTTTTACGCATTGGGGGAATTCCCACTCACCGCATCTGGAGGGATTTAGAGTATTTAAAGGATCAAGTTAAAGTATGTTCCCTCAGTGAGCTTCATTTTTCGGGATTAAGCTGGAATCGCATGGTTGCGCGGGGCCCTATCGGAGAAATCCTTAGAGATTATCCCTGCAATCACAAGTTTGGAGAGGCGGAGCAATTTCTTAAAGCTGAATTTAAATTTAAAGAAAGACTAGAAGAATTATTTGCAGAGGAACCCCAAGCTGAACCCTCTTTGATTTACGGATTATCGAAGATTATAGAGAGTGATGCCCACATCTATTTGGGAAACAGCCTGCCGATACGAGAGTGGGATTTGGCTGCAGCAAGAGAAGACAAAAAGTGGATCATTAATGCCAACCGTGGCGTCAACGGCATCGACGGGCAAATCTCCACGTTTCTGGGCATGTGCCGCCCGGATAGGGCAAACTGGGGAATTTTCGGCGATTTAACGACACTCTACGATATGGCGGGATGCTGGATTTTGGAACAGATGAACGGAACCCCGGTAAACATCGTCGTTATTAACAACGGCGGTGGCAAACTATTCAAACGAATGTATCCATACAAAGAGATGTTGAACTTGCATGGGCTCAATTTTCGTCCCCTGGCCGATTTTTGGGGATTGAACTACACGCGCTGGGAGAAAACGCCAGACTTACATCAGGCTGCACCGCGCCAATTCATTGAAATTATCCCTAACGACGATGCCACAACACGATTTTGGGCCAGGTATGCAGAGGTAGCGCAGGTTCCGATTGAGATGCCGCAAAAAGAAACATCATGAGCCAGCAGTTCTTGTGAAGAACATCACAAGAAAAAGTGGCATCTCTGAATATTTGAACGCGAAGTTCGTGAAGCAAGCGAAGACAACGCGAAGATTTTTCATGACAGAAAAATCTTCGCGTAGTCTTCGCTTGCTTCGCGATCTTCGCGTTCAATAAAACTTTTATTTAAGAGAGCTACTAGTCATGAGCATTCGGATTGAGGCGTTGCATGGATTTCTTGGAAGGCCAAAAGATTGGGAAATTCTATCTGAGATTCCCTATCATGCAGTGGATTTGTTTCATGATTACCCCATAGTCCCGCTGCGGGAATGGGCCGAAGCCTTTACTGCCCCCTCAAAAAGAGTGCTTTTGGGATATTCATTGGGAGGAAGACTGGCCCTTCATGCATTGATACGCCATCCCGCAGATTGGGATGCGGCGATATTTGTGTCGACACATCCAGGACTTTATTCAAAGGAAGAACGCCAAAAAAGGTTAGAAGCCGACTACCGCTGGGCCGAGCGATTTGAAAATGATTCATGGGATTCTTTGATGGACGCCTGGAATGCACAAAGCGTGTTTTGCAATTCCCTCGAAGGAAGCGCTCACCTACTTGAACGATGCGAATCCGATTATCAACGACCTCTATTGGCTTCAGCGTTGCGGAACTGGTCGCTGGGGACGCAGGAAGATCTGCGCGAGCGTCTAAGTGAGTTGGAAATCCCCATTCTGTGGATGGTGGGTGAAAATGACACAAAATACAGAGAATTAGCCCTTAACATACGATTGAAGCACCCCCTTTCAAGAATTGTACTTGTCGCGAATTCAGGACATCGCATACCTTGGGAACAACCTCAATTTTTTTTATCAACGGTCAAACAGTTTTCAGCATAAGGGAAAATACGATGCCTACACAAACAGCGCGCTGGATTGAAATTAAAAAATACGAAGATATCATCTTCGAGAAAACAGAAGATGGCATCGCTAAAGTCACCATTAATCGCCCCCGTGTACGCAATGCCTTTCGTCCCGAGACAGTCATCGAAATGAAAGATGCCTTTGAGATATGCCGTGAAGACAGCACCATTGGTGTCGTCATCCTGACAGGAAAAGGTGATCAAGCATTCTGTTCCGGAGGCGACCAGAAAGTCCGTGGTGATGAAGGCTACTTAGGTGGCGATGGCATCCCCCGTCTAAATGTCCTCGACCTGCAAAAGCAAATTCGTTCCTTGCCAAAACCTGTGATCGCCATGGTTGCCGGCTATGCTATCGGCGGCGGGCATGTTCTTCATATCGTTTGCGACCTCACCATTGCCGCTGATAATGCACGATTCGGGCAAGTTGGACCTAAAGTTGGATCTTTTGATGGAGGGCTTGGCAGCAGTTATCTCGCACGGATTGTGGGACAGAAAAAAGCGCGTGAGATCTGGTTTTTATGTCGACAGTACAGTGCCAAAGAAGCGTTGGAT
>JBAWVE010000226.1:0-3319 GCA_037147435.1 Parachlamydiaceae bacterium | reverse complement strand
CGATCGAGTCCCGGAGGGCCGACACAAAACCTGGCAAAAAAGGGCATGGTTCAAAATAGAACGAAAATGGGTAGCACAAAGCAATCAAAAATCTTTACCCCTGCAGCAAGTTACAAGCGACTTCTTCTAATATTTCACTTTTCGAGGTAAAGACAACTCGCCAGCCGAAGGTATCCTGCTTATCCTACCCATCCTGCCAATCCTGTTATTTTATTTTTTTGACCGAAAATCCTCTTCGTTCAGGTGATCATGGCCATCTAAAAGTGTTACCTTCATTTGAACCATGCCCAAAATAGCCTTATTTTGAACCATGCTGGCGAATCCCTCATTTGTTTTTTTTGATTTCCATGGGATCGTTCTATTTCTTTAATAGACTTTATTGATAAATTGTTTTTTATTAATAAGTAATTGCATTGACTAATAAAATTGATTTTAAATACAATGAACTGTATGGTGTGAATTACTAAGGCGAGGTTGGTTATGTCAACGGAACAACAAGGTGTCGGTGCAGGTGGTCGTGGAGTCCTGGTTTCTCTCGAGGGGCACTGGATGGATGCGGAGAAGAGTCTTGGGATTTGCGGACTCGATACAAAAGTCAAGCTATCAGAGGACAAGAGGTCATTAGTGATTGAGACTCGCAATTGCGTTCAACGCTTTTTCCACAACATCGGGAATAAGGATAAGCATGATCGTGATTGGGGAGTCCTCACAGCATCTAAATTTACGGTTGGTCTTTCGCAATGGACTAATAAGAGCGAAGCGGTTGAAAACTGTTACAGAGAAATTCATGGACAGCATTGGAGCGTGTCTAAAAAATTTCTTGATCACGTAATTAGGCAAGTGGGTCAAGATGCTTTTGAAAACCTTTCGCAGGAGAGTTTAAATCGGAGTCCAACTCCCCCTCCTGCAGCTAGCAGGGCACCGACCCCCATCCCCACACAACCCAGCCCGCCCTTAGTAATACACGAGGAGTTTCGTTCCATACATCATGAGGGCCCGCCGATCGGTGCTCTATCTCCACAAGTGACGCCACCAATCTTAACGCCTGTTGCAAGGGGGCAGACTCCTCCTGCAGTCGTCCCACCTGCTTCCTCCGTAGTTGTAACAGCAACGGCTGTCCATGAGGCTCGTGCGGCTATGGATGCGACACCCGGTGCATCAAGTTTAGAAGTACAAAGTGAGAATCGAGTAGTGGCAGCAATTATTCAAAATAACTTCTTTGGTGGTGCCCTCAATGATATTCTGACCTATCCGAATCAGGAGGGAATGAAGACATTGACTTATGGTGATGTATTAGCAGCTGTTAGAGAGGAAAAAGCATTGGCCAAGGATACTATGGGTGTGGCTAAGTTGTCAGTGGCCAAACTTGTTGAAAAGATGAGGACTGCTATTGAAAAAAACCTTGAGCAGCTTAAAGGGATAGAGCGGTCAGTTAACGATATCGCAAAGGTTGATCCAACTTTCAATCCGAAGAAAATTCTGGGTGAACTTGAGAGGAAGTATTCTTATTTGAAAAGTTTGTCTGTAGACTCCTGGGAGGAACCGGGCGAGTGGGCTCTGTGGTGGGAACGGTCGACCGGTTACAGTCCTACAAAAACTCCATTAACCAGGTTGAAGTTAAGTGATTTGGCTGTTCACTGCGGACGTGTTGATCGCGTGCTTGCCGAGGCAGAGGTGATGCGTTCCACGTCTGAAAAGGATGTACAGGCTGCAAGAACTGCATCCGATAACTGGAACCACGTTCGTCAGGAAGCAGGTGCATTCATTGCAGCGTTGGAGAAAGACCAACAATTTGCACTTGCTAATTCTGTGGCAATCATGGTGGATGCTGAGGATGAGATGTTGGGAAATGCCGATTGGAAATCTTCTGGGTTCTCATTGAGACATGTTTCGGACCGCCTGAAAAACGCAACGATGCGTCTTAGCACAGAGCTGGAAGCAAAGTTGGCGATGAAAGAGAATGTAGACTTTCTGAAACAGCTAAATGAGGTTCCGGCTAACTCCCCAGCAGGCGCGAAGATCAAGATGGCATTTGTTCGGAATATTCAAAAAGACCTGCAGGCTCGTTCTACAGAGGTGGGAAGGCAGGTCCTGGATTTTAAATCCCAGTGTTCCAAGTCCCCTAACTTTAAGGATTATGGCGATGCCATGATGAAGATCCTAGAGAGGAATAAGAGTAAAATGGAAGGGCTTCTGAAAGAAACCTACACGGTTAAGGACGGTTTGTTGCAACGGACAGTCGATAAAAAATTTGAAGATCTCAGTGAAGCGCAATTAGTGCATTACCGGAATGAGGCACGGCAAGTGATCACTGAAGTTGAGGGTGACGTGGAGAAATTCATGACACCGTTTCTGAAAGCACAGAATACTTCGGCGGCTCTTGAATGGGTATCGACGCAAACATTAAACACTGTTTCCGCTTTGAAATCACACAGGTCAACTCGTGTGCCCCAGTTACTGCATATCGATAGGATGGAAAAGGCTTTGCAGGAGCAAGAACAATTTTTAAAAGAACTGCAGAAGCTATGTCCAAAAACACCTCAGGATATGGATGCACTTGCAATCCGGATAGGATTGCAGACTAATAAATTGTATCAAATGATCCCCATATGTAGACCGGAGCTTTCAGCCATGACACAGCTCCGTGCAGCAGAAAAAGCGGAAAGACAGGGCCGGCCAATGTACTTGACGCCTGCAAGTAAAAAACAGCTAGAGGAAATTGTTGTAAAATTAGAATCCCAGCGTGAGGAAGCGCGTTATGAGAAGGTGATGGGTATGGCGGAAAAGCTACACAGCAAGCTGGAGAGAGCGGGACATTATGCTTTGAATTTTGAGCTCCGGTGTCTGATGCTTAAACAGCAAACAGATTATATGGCGGCTATTCATCAAGATTTGAAACCTGATCAGACACCCTCATTTTCTCAAAAACTCAATGACATTACTACGGCTTTGGAGTCGGAATTGGTGAGATTGCGCGAAGCAAGCAAAAAGAAGGCACCATCCTATGCGGATCAGATTGCGCAGATGAAAGTGTTAAGCCCTAATGAGTATCTCGATTCCTATGAATATAAAAAATGTGCGGCCCTTGCAGAACAAGGAAAAGCCGACAAAGGTGAAATAATAGAAGCGTCACAGCAATTGCGCAGGCAGGTAAATACGGATTTAAGTCAATTGCGTGATCAGAGATGATTGCTGCGTTAGATCAGAAATAAAACACGAGGATAGGCAGCCTAGTGCAATTCAAGCATCTTTTTTGCCATTTTTAGGCATGGTTCAAATGAAGGTAACACTTTTGGATGGCCAAGATCACCTGAACTAA
>JBAWVE010000225.1:0-3323 GCA_037147435.1 Parachlamydiaceae bacterium | reverse complement strand
ACCGTCAAAGATCAGACTATCGTTACCCCCAACCTGATTACAAAATAACAGTGGGGATTCAAATGTTTTGGCAGCTTGGGCACAGACGTTCAGGCGTTTGTTGAATTTTCCCATGCTGAAAGGTGAGGCGGACAGGTTAATGACAAAATCGGGATGTAGGGAAGCAATTTCCTTCACTGGATCCCGCTCATAACGGGCATATTTTAACAGGGAGCTATGTTCCCAAATGTCTTCGCAGATTGTGATTCCAATGTGTTTTCCAGCAATTGTCCATAACTGGGTGCCGGTAGAGGGTTGGAAGAAGCGGCGTTCATCGAACACATCATAAGTGGGTAATAGTGCTTTGTCTTGAAATCCCAGCAACGCACCATTTTCGAGGACTGCGGCGGTGTTATATAGGCTTTTCTCCTTTCGATCCGGATGACGGCGGACAGTGCCCACAACAGCAGCAATCCCTTGTGTAGCTCGAATAACTGTCGTTAAAGCATGATCGATAGCTTCGATAAAGTGAGGGAGCAGCAGGAGATCTTCAGGAGGGTAACCGGATAAACACATCTCGGGAAACACGACAAGACTGCAGCCAGATTTTTTTGCTGAGGCAATACAACTCACTATTTTGTCGGTATTTCCCGCAATATCTCCAACAGTCGGATTGATCTGAGCAAGTAAAACGCGCATGTTTATTTACCCGTTGGGTTAAAATCGTCTAAAATAATATTTTCCCGGCTCACGCCGTAATCCTTCAAAATTTGCAGCACGCTTTTGTTTAACAGGGGGGGGCCGCAGACATAGAACAGACTGTTTTGCGGTGATTCCATGTGTTTGAGTTGACCCTGCTCAAAAGCTAGATACAACAAGTTGCTCTTCACAGGGTCATTGGTAGGCCAGCCTGCCTGAATATCGTCCTTATGTGGCTCAGAAATGACTAAATGATACTCAAAGTTAGGAAAATCTTTCATTAATAAATTCAACTCATCTCCGTAAACGTTGTCCTTAAGGGACCGTGCCCCATACCACATGGTCACTTTTCGCTTCGTTTTTTTCGTGCGGAATAGATGCAATAGATGGCTGCGGGCAAATGAGGCTCCGGCACCGCCAATTAAAAATACCAGCTCCCTGTCATCATCAATCATCAAGGCATCCCCATAAGGACCTGAAAAATGGACTGTATCCCCATTTCTTAAAGAGAAAATATAACTGGAGCCTATGCCCCAGGGAATATTTTTTGCAAGCTCGCCGTTAACAAAAGGGGGTGGGACGATTCTAACGTTGAATTTAAGAATATTGCCTTCCGCTGGATAAGAGGCGATAGAAAAGGCACAGTCAGTGGGTGGTAATGAGCTAAGGTCGATCTCTTGACCGAGCATTTGACTGCCAATCCAATGGGAGAGATACTGTGGATGAATCGTCTCCTTCCACTTGTCTGTGTGCGTGCAAAATGGGGGAATATGGAACAAAACATAGCTTCCGGGAAGATAATGAATCTGTTTCCCGTCAGAAATTTCCACTACCAATTCCTTGATAAAGGTCGCAATATTCTCGTTGCTAAGGACGGTTCCCGTCCATTCGTTGTCATTTTTATTCATTATTAGAGTCTTGTATTTTTCAGAAGAGGAAGAGCGGTGATTACAGCCTTTCCGACTAATCCCCCAAGGACACTGCATTTGGTATTATCCAGGATTAATTGGATACCTTCCATACTACCAATGCCGACTGAGTCATCCCATGAGTCTTGCCAATTAGTGAGTGTTCCAATCACTTCTGTACATAGCACGACAGCTAAGACGGTGCATAGAGTGCGTTGTGCAATACTTGAAATTTTTTCAGGTTCTGTTTTCTGGGGTACAAAACCTGTGTTTAAAATGAATGAGGTGACTAACGAAACTGGGAGTGAGAAGACTTTAGCTGAATATAGCGAGACTCTGCTTAATAGGCATAACGCAGAAAGGCCAAGGCCCAGATGCATGATCTTGCTAATTTTAGACTTTAAGGGCATAGTATAGATATTTTTTGGAGTCATTATCTTACATCCATCACTAATCACTTTTTTCAATTTTAGGAGCGTCTTTTCAGGCAAAAAAAAGGCGATGCCTTTTCCAAGTGGGGTTGCGCCTCTTTCCATTCCCAATAGCGCATTTGTCATGATATCTTGTGCAAAACCAATTGTGTTAATCATAGATGTATAGTCTCCTTGTGCAGGTAGTTACTGAAGATTTTTGGGACCAAACGCATGAGGAAGAAGAGTGCTCAGAGCGACACTCGCTGTCACAACTCCTTGGCGATCGGTCATAATCACGGTTACGTTTGGAGTGAATTCATTGATCATTTGCAGTGAAGATCCATCAGGAACAATCTCACCGTCATTGCTTGTAAAAACAACAGCCTGAAATGTTTTTTCATTTGCCGTAAGGGCTGCTGCACAGGCTGCCTGGACAGCATTTACAGAGCTGCTATAATTTGCGGCATCAACAGTGGTTCCTGAATAGACCGCTCCACTTTCCGTTAATACTGCTGCTCCAAATGATGCTCTACTGTATGGCACATAAGCACTATCTCTCGCTTGACAGGCCGCCAAGATAGTGCCTTCTATTCCCATTGGAAGCCCTTGTTCAAACCTGTTGGGTAGCTCTGATAAAGTGGGTAATAGATCCCGTAATACGAATTCATTTATCTTAGCACCCAGTTGATTGACAGTTATCACAACCATGTTTCTGTTTGCTTGCACCAATTGCTGGCGACATGACCCGCAAGGAGTTGCCATTCCATCGATTGAAGCAACTGCTACTGCAGTGTAATCGCGTTTATATGCCTTCGAAACAGCCTTTTCATCTGCAACGCGTTCTGCACACCTTCCGCCCCCTATAGGCCATGTTTCTACATTGCATCCAGAAATAATGTTGCCGCTTTCAGTGAGAAGGGCAGCACCTACTCGATAGTCGGAAAAGCGGCAATCAGCCCTTTTCATCATGGTAATCGCATCTCTCATGAGGAAGTCATAATCAGATGTTTTAATTTCTTGAGAAATGGACGACATAGTATACCTTTGAATTTAATTTGAGAGCCCCAAGAATTTCAAATACCCTGCTAGGCATTTTTTTTTGATCTCAAGACAGACTAGCCGAAATTCTCGATTTCTCTCTACTTATTTTCGATCTTGATCATCTTTTCGGTCAGAAGTTTTGTAAAAGTCCTTTATACAAAACGCCGTCACACAAATGCAGCCACTCCTTATAAAGATAATGTATTTTTTGAAAACCCTCCTTTTACAGGCATGGTTCAAAATGGAACTAAAATGGGTAGCACAAAGTAATCAAAAATCTTTA
>JBAWVE010000224.1:0-3359 GCA_037147435.1 Parachlamydiaceae bacterium | reverse complement strand
AACCATGCCCTGTTACGGTTAAAATATTAGATTGATAGATGTGGGTAACGACAAGAGCTACCTAAATTATAACCATTGCAAGAAAATTGAAGAGCATGATACATTGTATGTTTAAAAAATGAATCTTATCATACTAATAAAGTTAAGGAAATCCTTCTCATGAACACAAACCTAATTCAAACCAAGTCACTTTTGTTTAGTCTTTTTTGCTTGCTTGGTTTTTTGACAGCCCCAATTTATGCAGATGTTAAGGCTGTAAAGTTGTTTGACTATGAAGGTGAACTTAACCCCGTTACGACTTGTATGGTAAGGGGAAAGACCAAGGTGATATCACGAGGCCCGTATGATAAAACTCTTAGAATTTGGGACTTTGCAACGGGTGAGTGTGAAGGTATAATAGGGAGTCATGAGGAGAATATTCGCTCAGTTACAACTTGTGTTGTAGATGGAGAAATCAAGGTTATAGCAGGCTATCATGATTCTCTTAACGACACTTATAGGACAAGTGCTTTTGACCCTTCGACAGTTAACGGTTCAGATCGTGTAAATCATACTATTCGTGTCTGGGACCTGCAAACAGGTAAATGTGAGCAGGCACTGCGTCGTTATCTAAGTACTGCTACAGCAGTTGCGACATTTGTTATAGATGGAAAAACAAAAATTTTATCAGGTTCAGGTCACTATCTCGAAAGGGATGGAGATAAAGAAAAATACAAATACGGAGATATTCATACGTGGGATATGAAGACTGGCAAATGTGAGCATACACTACGTGGACATAAGCAAGCTGTTAAAGTGGTTTCAACCTGTATTGTAGATGGAAAAACAAAACTGGTTTCAGCCTCTGATGATAAGACTGTTCGTATTTGGGATGCAGAGACCGGTATTTGTGAGCGTGTGCTGTTAGGGCATGAAGATTGGGTTATGTCTGTTGCATGTTTTACGATTGATAGCCAGGTAAAGATTGTGTCAGGCTCTCAGGATGGTTTTGTTCGTGTTTGGGATGTGCATTCAGGTGAATGTGAGCATATCTTGCAGGGGCCAGAATCTACAAACTGCATGTTAGCTCCAGCTGTTTTAAAGGGAGAATTAAAGTTGGTCGTAGGGTTTCAATCAAGACGCACCGATGCTGAAAATAGTGAACTGTTAACTATCTGGAACTTACAAACAGGTAAGTGTGAACATTCGATACCTATAGCTAAAAGGTTAGACTCTGTTTTTTCTTTTCAACAGAACGGAAAGAGCTATATTGTGATGGGCTTTATGGATGGTGTCCTTATATTTTTATAAAGTTATCAAGAGGTTTGCCAAAATATTTACTGTCAAAACAATGGCTACTTTGTCGTTAGGTTTTAATGATGGTGGTTGTCGAAATGCCATTTTATAATTCTTTAAATCCATTCAGGCTCTTCGAGTGTTTTCTCTGGAAGTGTGTCGCCAGTATTAATAACCGCTCTCGGTTTCGTATAACGTCCTGAAGCGAACCCCCCGCTTCTTCAATGGCCTTTTTCATTATTTCAATACAATATTTGGTCTGTTCATAGACATTATTGATGCCTACCGTTTTTCCATTTGGGCCGATTGCAGCCGTACCGGCTACAGCTATCACATCGCCAACTCTGCTTGCCCGCGAAAAACCAATAGGTTTCTCCATAGGCGAGCCGGAAGATATATTTTTTCTATTCATTTTATTCCTCTCATATAACCTATTTATAGAAGTTGCTAAAAATCCTCCATAGTATCTTCTGCAATGGATAATTCTTCTCCTTTTTTAATATCACGTAAGGCAATGTTTGCTTGCATTTCGAAGTTTGGCACGACATTTAGATTTTTGAATCGGTTAACATGTCTTTCAGGATCAGGGTAGAGCCATTGAGTGCCATCTCGTTTATGACAAAAATCTTTTCTTTCATATAAAGGCAGATCTTGATACTGCTGTTCGGTTAGGGCTTTAAGATTCCATTTGATTACGATTTCTCCTGCTTTGAAATCCCTCTTAGCAAAAACACCTAGACCGTCTTCAAATTGTCCAATGCCAGATTTCTTTAATTGCACATCGCCAAAATCTTTTGAAAATGTTTCTTGTTGCATCTCTGCCTCCTTTTGATATGCAATCGAATGATCTTCTTGGACATCGCTTATCCAGTTTTCACTGTCCCATGAGGAAAGAAAATTTTTAGTAATTGGTAGATGTTTTTCCAAAGGATTTCCTGCTTGCCATTTTCCGATTAGTGTAGTGAACGGAATTTTGACTGTGAATGGCCCGTCAGCGAATCCACCAACTGCATAGGGTTGAAAAATTAAAATCAGAGACTCGTGATCCACCACAAATACTTTGATTAGTCCTTGATCTAGGTGATCACGCAATGGGTCAGGGGGTTGAAAGTAATTGCAATCGCCATTCTGTTTAAGAAAGGTTTCGCAATAGCTCCTTAAAAACTCCTTTTGACTAGATTGAGGGAACAGATCATTAAGTGTGATTTCTTTGAAGGAACCATTTGTTTTGACATATGATTTTCCTTCATATCGTATCCACCCATGAGGGAGGTGATCATATACAAAAACGTCTCCCATGAGACTTACGACATTATCTGCAAATAAGATAGCTCGCAAATGATAATTCATTTGAAAGGGCCCCTCATCTAAAGTACTTTCTGTCAAAATATTGGTGATGAAATCCTTTTTGATTTCTTCAAGATTATCAAATCCTTTGTTCGAATCTGAAGAGCAGGCTGTAAGGATGAAAGGCAAAAATAGATAAATGAGCTTCATAAAATATCCAGTTTTAGGTAATGACAACAAAGCTATGTTGGCCATGTTCAGGTCTTAGGTAATGATTTCCATTTTTCATGTGAACGAGAATCGCATGCAATTTACCTTCCATAGTCCATTTTATAGCATCCTGTTTTGGCAGCCATATAGACTCTTTGTTAACACAAACCAAATATTCAGTAATAACGCCACGCTTCTTATGCACTCCCGAAATGATTCCTCTTGGAATAAAGTCTTCCTCACCAACCTCCCAACGTTCATTTTTTTCGATAGCTTTCCAGTATCTTTCAAACTCTCGACATGGGTTCCGCCACAAGGAGACCAGTTCTCAAAGACTTTAACGATACGAATACCCGATGGGTCCAGCAATTCAGCAACTTTTAGGTTTTGATCAATCCAGGAATTGAATTCTACCCCAGCTTTTTGTTTGATATCTTCTTTGCTTTCAACTGGCATCGGGGCACGTATTTTGAATTTCACATAACTGTTGTTTGGGTAGTGGTTGCCTTGATAACCTTCGAGCTCAGGAAAACGGCATGGTTCAAATGAAGGTAACACAACAAGGCTGAAAAAAGCTACGGGCTTAC
>JBAWVE010000223.1:0-3399 GCA_037147435.1 Parachlamydiaceae bacterium | reverse complement strand
AGGTGATCATGGCCATCCAAAAGTGTTACCTTCATTTGAACCATGCCGAAAAAAGGGCAAAAAAGACGGTTGAATCGTACCTGATGTTGTTTTGAGAAACCTTGGGATCATTTGATTTCCTCGAGATCATGTCCTCTGAGCCCAGGGCAAGCTTGCGCAGCCCTGGGTAATTTTAAAAAACTAATTGCACCCACGAAGTGTGGTGCGGGCGAATTTTTCTTAAGAGCCAAAGGTGTTACCTTCATTTGAACCATGCCTCAATTTCCATCCCTCAAAGCTCATCCCCATAAAATCCTGCCGCTACATCCTGCCTATCCTGTAAAACTCTGACCGAAAAGGTGATCAAGGCCCAATTATTGCCATGGTTGGTATTCGTTTTCATCAGTATATGTTGCGGATTGAGATCCAAAAATAGCCATAGACGTAGCATATTGTGGATCCGTTTTCATTTTTTGAAATAATTTTTTGGCTACATCAGACATTTCTTCACTAAAAACGTGATATGTTTTACCATTAAAAACCCTATTAAATGCAATAACTTTACCTGAATCATCGACTTTGAATTTAATATTTTCACCAGTATTTGTTATGTATAGACTTCTTTCTGTAGGGCAAACCATAAACTCCTCCAACTTTTTTTCATATTAGTGATTATAAACTATGTCCAAAAATTCCGTTGAATTTAGAACTAATATTGTTATTTAATCTAGAATATAAATATATTAACTGATTTATTGATTTATTGCAATAGAAAATATTAATGTGTAGGCGCAAAATAGAAATGTCCGGTTCCCCTTTGTGATAAAAAATATTTTTACTACGAATGACTAACCCCAATAACAAAAAAGGAAGGTTAGCACGCAAAAGGAGTTTTCTATGTTCTTGAGAAAGATTTTACCGCCCCGCTGGGGCTGGATTATGGCGGTGGATGGTTCCCTCGTCCCTCCGGGACAACGTCTCAACCTGGGCTGAGATCTGTCAACCCTCCGGGTTTAATCTTCACATAAAACCCAGAGGGTTGACAGATCTCAGCCTCAGAGGACATGATCTAGGAGAGATTGAGAAGGATTAGAATCTGGTCTCATGATGCTATATGAGAGCTTTATCTCGATGTACAAAGAAAATTCGCTCAAGAAGTGGAATGATCCCAAAATTACAAAGAAACAAGGGTGCGATTCAATACAAACTATATCTTCTGTGGCCAGAGAATTTCACCGGCGACAAAAGTTTTGATTTCGCCTTCCGGCAATTTGAGACGCAATGAGCCATCGTGATTGATGCCATCGAAAAATCCCTTCCATACGGTCCTGTTGTCGTGAAACTGAATCACTTGGTTCAACGATTGGGACATGGACGCACAGTAAGGGGCAAAGAAAGGGTGAAAGCCCTCTTCAAAGAAAAGATCCAAATCTTTGGTGAATTGTATCTGCAATCGATCGAGTACCTTTTCAACATCAAACGGACGCCCGCTTTCATTGGCCAGCGACGTTGCCGGTCTATCGATTTTCTGCAGTGTCTCCAGTGGCATATTGACATTCAATCCGATGCCAATAATCATGCATAATTGGTCCGAAAGGGGGGTTGTTTCCGCCAAAATTCCTGCAACTTTCTTCTTCGATAACAAAACATCGTTGGGCCATTTGAGCTCTGGTGAAAAACCCAACGCTTTCAAAATTTCCGCCGCAGAAAGTGCCAACACCTGTGGAATATTCCCGATATCGGTTCTATGTTTTTCGATAAAAAAGCAGAATGAAGCATAGATATTTTCATGTGCCGGCGATTCCCATTTTCGATTAAATCGCCCGCGGCCGGCTGTTTGCATTCCTGCAGTCACAAGTGTTATTTTGTCCCTTGGTAGTTGGTGGGCATGCAGCTTCGCCCACGTGTTTGTGGAGCCCATCTGTTCAAAATGCTGGCGTATTACTTCCATTTTATTAGTATCTGTTGATTGGGATTTATAGCACAGTGATCGGTTACCCATTGAAATTCTATTGAATCGTTCATAAATTCACTCTTCTTCAAAAAAAACGTTCGAGTTTAGATTACTTAATGCACGCAAAAGAAACAAGTGCTATCGTGAACCAAAGATTCGGATAGATACATCTCAGATTCTGTCGCCGTGAATACGGCGACAGAAGTCAAGATTTACCTACTCCGAATCTTAGCTGAATCAAAAAAAATTGCAAGAGTGCCTGGATATGTGGAGCTACCGTTATTTATCACGCATGGACTTTCGCGTTCTTCCCGTCATCTTTGGGCTGATGCTAATCAGTCTTCTTGTTGTGTCATCCTTTACAGCCAATGCTGTGGAAGACAGTTTTTTCACGCCGCTTGTCAAGACACAGTTACGTTGGTTCGCCATTGGACTTGTCGCTTTTGTTGTTGTCGCAGGATTTGACTATAACAAATTGCGAGAATGGGCGTGGCCGCTTTATTTATTTGTCCTTTTGCTCCTGATCGGCCTGTTTTTTACAGATCCCATCCAGCGTGTCCACCGCTGGTACCGACTGCCTCTAATCAATTTCACTTTACAACCTTCAGAATGTGCCAAGTTGGCTGTGGTCATCATGCTTAGCTGGTTTCTAGAGCGCCGACAATCACAAATCAAATCGTGGGGGACTGCATTTCTGGGCAGCGCCATCGTTGGGCTGCCATTTATTTTAATTCTTAAGCAGCCTGATCTCGGCACCGCTTTGGTGCTCTTCCCGATTACTCTGGTCATGTTCTACTTTGGCGGAGTGCATCCTGTGATTATCAAGGGCATGTCATGGATGACGGGCATCGTTTTAGTGATCGTGGCATGCATTTTTCTAAATGTCGTCTCTCATGAGGAGGTCCGTCCCTATGCCACCAAAGTCCTGAAAGATTATCAGTTTGAACGGTTGAATCCCAATACACATCACCAAAAAGCGGCAGCAACGGCAATTGCCCTTGGCGGGCTATTTGGAGAAGGATGGAGGGCTAGTGAGTATGCTGGAGGAGGGTGGCTGCCGGCGCCTTACACTGATTCTGTATTTCCCGCTTTTGGAGAGGAATTTGGGGTTTTTGGGCTGCTTGTGATGTTATCGTTATTTTATGCTCTGATTCACTTCAGCTTTCAAGTCTCCGCCGTGGCAAGTAATCAGTTTGGGCGGCTTCTGTCTGCTGGAATCACCGTTTATTTGGCTATACATGTCCTGGTGAATATTGGAATGATGAGTGGGCTGCTGCCAATCACCGGAGTGCCCCTGATCTTAGTCACGTATGGAGGGTCGTCCATCGTCGTGACAATGATCGCATTGGGCATTTTACAAAGCATCTACAGCCGACGGTTTATGTTCTGATAATCTCGACTTTGTACATTTTTTGGGCATGGTTCAAATGAAGGTAACACTTTTGGATGGCCATGATCACCTGAAC
>JBAWVE010000222.1:0-3401 GCA_037147435.1 Parachlamydiaceae bacterium | reverse complement strand
TAAAGATTTTTGATTACTTTGTGCTACCCATTTTCGTTCTATTTTGAACCATGCCCAAAATAGCTTCTATTGCATTCTTTCGGAATTCATCTGTTTGATCTATAGATAGGCCTGCCTGGCAAATTTCTTCATGAGACTTGCCCTCAAAACGTTTTGTAATGTAGTCGAGGCAATGAATCCCGCAATTGTGATTGTCCCATTGGTTAATTCGAGTGTTTTCGCCTACCGTGTAATCTGGGGATGTCGGATCTTCTTTAAGTTTTTCTTGGAGTTGGTTGAGGAATTGTCTGAGGGTAGTATCCGTTGCCCGAATCCTGGTCCCTGCACAATCGCCAACTTTAAGACCTTTTGGATCATAAAAATCGATGGTTTTTGCTGTTTTATCAACAAAAAATGAGACGATGTGATCGCCACCAACAATTTTGGTGAGAACAACAGGAATGGCAATTTGTGTGAGGCCCTTATCTTTCATTTCGCGAATAATTTCATTTAACTGCTCTTCCGTAATGACTCTACCCTTATCGTTAGGTTGTACAAAGGCTGTGAATAACTTCTTGCGTCTACTTATGTCGGTTTCAATCAGATGAGCTGCATAGACGAGAACTGCGGAAGTCCCAATACGATCTTTTTTATTGAGTTCGTGTAGCCCGGCAGGGAAGTTTTGTTCCTCAGCTGTGCCAAATTTTTTGCTTTCACGGATTGACAAGGTAAGTTCACTGTGTGTTTTAAATGCTCCTTTTTTTGAGAGAAGATTGGAGATTTTTGTACGAAAAGTTTTAAAACTGCTGATAAAGATCGATGTCAAATAGTGGCTTGCCAGTCGGACCCACTTCCAATCCCTTAGCGTTTTTCCGGGGGGCACATAAGATCGTTCGATTGCTTTTTGTGCAGCGTCACCGGTTTTCATGGTGGCAGCTGTTTGTTGATTTCTTGCGACTAGTTTGTTCGGGGAATTGGACCCTCTTAGCATATCCTTAGAATACAGCCCCTCGAATTCATCCGGATCATCGAAAATATGAAGCAGATCGCCGTTAAAAGATGGAGGAGTGGTCAAATTATCCTTAGAGCTTGGAATTGTCATAATACCTCACCAGTTAAGGTTTTTTTTGTTATCCATTTATTGTTAATTAAAATTAATAATTATACGATATCTATTTTAAACGTCAAATGTTTTTTTTATAAACATATCACATTGCTTGTTTCGTTAATTGCTGATAACAACTTTCAGGAGGAAGAGGGGAGTTGACTGAGGTGTTCTTGGGCCAGTGTGAAGTATTTCTTTGTTTTTTCCTCATTTGTCAAAGATGAATCCCCCATAATCCCCTGACGCACCTCTTTCATTTCTGGGGATAGGGCAAAAAGCGCTTGTTCCGTTAGTAGTGGTGTTACAAAATCATTGAGATTGGCTTCCTGACGAGCATATTTCACAAACTCTCCCCAAGCATGTCTTAGTTCTGTTTCTCCCGTTTCCGCAACGATCTTGGCCAAACAGTGGGCGTAATCGATGGGATCAGCCCAATGGCCTAAAGCTCTGCCTGCCTCGAAATAGCGGATCAAACCCGACATCCCAGGTATTGTGAGTGTGTCTGAGAGCTCACGAGCTAAATCAACAATACGATAGTAGGCGGGCGTTTTGTGAGCGTGTTGAGAAAATATCATCGGTGGCAAACCTGGTTGCATGGCTTCGCTTAGTGTCCTATCTCCCCCCACTGCAATAGAGCCATTCGTAAGATCTTGATAAACAGCCCAATCTTCATCTTCCAAACGCTCAGCAATAATGCGTAATTCAGTTGTGCCTGCCTTTAAACGAAGGACCTGTTTACCGTTGTAATAAATAGTTCCTACCCCCAAGCTCTGTAACTGCTGGGCAATCTTGGTTGAGATTGATCCGTATTTTAGAAAATCCGGTGGACGGCTCACTTTGAAGATCGCACGTTTTTTCTCGGCTTTTGTTGCTTGCATGATTGCTAAAGAAGCAAAAATCGATCGATCGACATTAACTTCACCATAAACCATAGCGGAGTGCAAAATACTCTCGTCGTGCCAACTCTTAAGAGAGGAATCTGTCAAATCTTCGCATCCCAGTTTAGTTTTAAGTTCTTTGGAAGCAGACTTCAATCCTTGTTCTGGATCGCGTTCAGGAAAAAACCAGATGCCAGCCTGGTCTAGTCCCATCCTGTTGGGTGGGAGTCCGATATTTTTTGGATCGTCCATTTCAGGCAGTTTAATTTCGAGTAATGAAGCTCTTGCAACTTTTGTGTTTGATGGGTCTCCTGGAAGTGGAAGAGTGATACGAGAGAGGACGAGAGAGACATTTACCAGGAGTTTTGGTCTTGTTGAGATACTTATCAGGGGTTTCATATCATCTCGATCAATGAGAGCTGGTTCTATCATCGTGCAGTTTTTGTACTCTAAAACTTTTTTAATCAGATTTTCCTGTTCTAAATAAGAAGCAATAAAATGTATTTTATCCCCAAATACAGGGGAAACTTTTTCTGAAAATGTAATCAGATGCATGAGATCGCCGATACCGTCATTTTGGATGAAGGCGTGGGCAATGATAGACTCGGGCGTGAGCTTGCTGAGTAATTTCTCCTGAATAGCCTTGGCTAATTCAACCGTCATCGAGCGATTCAGTTGACGTTGTTCTAATGGGGTCAAAGGAGCCAGGTCTTCCTCTATCGAATTTAATTTTTTAATGGCTACTACCACTTTCTCAATATCAAGCATCTGTGGGTTGACATTACCAAGAATGTCAGTGAATAATGTTTGACGCTCATGGGGTTTGGTCTCTGAAAAAATGATACGACAGAGGCGTTGTATGTGATGAGGGGTACTGCTTAATTGAGAAATGAAATCGATAAGCACCGACTTTTCTGGTTCTAATAAATTTATGTTTTTTTCTATTAAATATTTCTCGACCGATTGAATAACTGTTGATTTGCTGGAATCTGCTTCTGCGGTTAGCTTAACCTCAAGAGGTAAACGATGAGGCTCGACAGGTGCAATCACATGAGTGATTGACTGTGATACACTATCTGGTGGGGGATTTTGACTTGCCGAATGATCCGAATGAACAGGTGGGAGATCGCGCTCTAGCCTCTTCAAGGCCGATTTTTCTTCATTTTCAACTTTGTGATTGAGGATACTTAAATTTTGATTGAGGATACTTAAATTATCTAGAAATCCTATAGGTCCCTGCGATTTGGAAGGAATACCTGATGAATTATTGCTTGGCAAAGGTTCCATATAAAACCATAAGTTGTTATATAGTATATTATAAACATATTTTTTTAATAATTCAATTGTTTACTTGTCTTTACAAAAAAACTATTTTTAAGATAAATTCTATGGCCGAAAAATCCGGTTGGATTTCGAGCTAAGATCACTCTCATAGAGAA
>JBAWVE010000221.1:0-3409 GCA_037147435.1 Parachlamydiaceae bacterium | reverse complement strand
ATTTTTGATTACTTTGTGCTACCCATTTTCGTTCCATTTTGAACCATGCCTTTTTTTCCGTTGGAAACCGGAAAAATACTGGTAGATGGGCAGGAGATTTCTCAGATTACCCTGGAGTCATTACGCCGCCAAATAGCCCTTATCCCGCAAGATCCCATCCTATTTCATCGAACCCTAAGCGAAAATATACGCTTTGGCAAACCCGATGCAACGGATGAGGAAGTGATTCAAGCAGCAAAATTAGCCCATTGCCATGAATTTATCAGCAATCTACCACATGGCTATGAAACGAAAGTCGGTGAAAGAGGGACGAAGCTCTCTGGGGGGGAAAAACAGAGGATTGCCATTGCACGCGCTATTATAGCCGATGCACCAATCCTTATTCTTGACGAAGCCACATCTTCACTTGATTCCGTCACAGAAAAATACATTCAAGATAGCCTTGACAAACTGATGCAAAACCGCACAACCCTTGTTATTGCCCATAGACTCTCTACCCTTTCCCGCATGGACCGCATTTTAGTGTTCGACAAAGGAAAAATTGTCGAAGAAGGGACACATACATCCCTGATTGATGCCGGTAACCTTTATGCGAGAATGTGGAACATGCAGGTTGGCGGTTTCCTGCCAGATAATCCAGGTTAACGCACTTTGTTTTAAATCGCCGATTTAGTTGTAAGTGAAAGATTGTCTAATGCCATATTGAGTAGAAGGACATTAACATAAGGTTCCCCAAGCACCCCCCAATACCTTCTTTCAGCCATGCGACCGACTAGATCTTGAATGTCTTTTTCATTTATTTTCCTTGTTTTCGCTACACGCGCCACTTGAAAATAGGCAGCCGACAAGCTGATATGAGGGTCTAGTCCACTGCCCGAAGCAAACAGCAATTCTACTGGGATGGCGCTTTTTGCTGCGGGATCAGCCCTAAGAATGTTCTTTTGACGTTTTTCTACAGATTGTTTTAAGGCAGTGCTGGTCGGCCCCAAATTACTTCCCCCTGAGGCAAGAGGGTTGAAGTCGTTGGCTGAGGGGCGTGGCCAAAAATAGCGGTCACTCTCAAATTTTTGAGCAATTAATACCGCCCCAACAATTTTTTCTTGATAGTAAAGGAAATCTCCGTCAGCTTTTTTCTTCATCGTCAACTGAGCGATTCCTGTGATGACCAAAGGGTAGACTATTCCTGTGATGAGTGTCAGCCACAAAAACATCCGCATATTTTTCCATATTTTATTCATAGCTAGACCTTTAGAAAGACTTCCCTCGAAGCATTATTAAGTGTTCTACAATAGGACCTAGAGATAAAGCTGGGAGAAATGTCAAAGCCCCGACAATCAGAATAACACCAATTAATAGACTGAGAAATAAGAGGGAAGTGACTGAAAATGTGCCTGTCGATGGTGGTGTAACTTTCTTTCTAACGAGGAAACCGGCAATAGCCAGACTGGACAGAACGATCGCTGTTCTAGACAATAACATCACAACCCCCAAGATAAGGTTGTAGTAATTGGTGTTTGCGTTCAATCCGGCAAAAGCACTTCCATTATTCCCTGCAGCCGACGCAAAAGCATATAAAATTTCCGATAATCCATGTGGTCCGTGGTTTCCCAAGCTGGATAAGGCGTCCGGCACCACACAGGAAATTCCCGCTCCAACGAGAATCAAGGCACTCGGAACTAAAACAGCAATCACCACCCATCGCATTTCATTTTTCTCTATTTTTTTACCTAAATATTCAGGAGTCCTCCCGACCATCAGACCGCACAGGAAAACCGTCAAAAGAACAAACATGATCATGCTGCATAATCCGACACCGATTCCTCCAAAAACCAACTCTCCCAACATTAAATTAAACAGTGCAACACCACCTGCAAGAGGGGATAAACTGGATAATGCAGTATTAGTCGAGCCGTTGGATGTTGCAGTTGTAGATACAGACCATAATAAGCTATTTATTGTTCCAAGGCGAGTTTCCTGCCCCTCTAGCACTGGATATACATCGAGGATGGGGTTATGTAAATGTTGTGAATGAAAGGCCAATAAAACGCCGCCTGCCCATAAAAAAAACATGGCAAAGAAAAGCAGCCAGGCATGCTTCTTAGAGCCAATCATCATTCCATACATATAGACTGAGGCCGCAGGAATTAGGACGATAGCCAACATTTCAAGAAAATTAGTGAGCAAAGTGGGATTTTCAAAAGGGTGCGCACTGTTCGCATTGAAAAAACCGCCGCCATTGGTACCCAGCTGCTTAATTGCAACCTGTGAAGCGACAGGTCCAAGAGGGATTATTTGTTTGGCATTTTCCAAGGTTGTCACTTCCACATACGGGGAAAAGTTTTGAATGACCCCCTGGCTTACTAAGACAACAGACATAATGATCGAAAGAGGGATCAACAAATAGACAACCGTCCGCACAAGATCAACCCAGAAATTTCCTACTGTATCAACGGTTTTTCTGATCAATCCCCTTGTTAATGTCAGCAGAACTGCCATGCCGGTGGCTGCACTCAAAAAATTATGAGAGGTCAACCCCAACATTTGGGTGAGATAGCTCAATGTTGTCTCACCTGCATAAGACTGCCAATTGGTATTGGTGGTAAAACTGCTTGCTATATTAAATGCCAACGGCCAGGGCACTGCACCAAGATGTTGCGGGTTCAATGGTAGATAACCCTGAACTAATTGAAGAACGAATAAGGCAGCAAATCCAAGGACATTAAACAGCAAAAGTGCTTTACCGTATTCAATCCACGTCATCTCCTCTTTCTCATTGACACCGCCGACACGATAGCAAAGATTCTCCAACCACCCCAACGTGCGATAGGCTACAGCAGCATTCCCGGAGAATACTCGTGCCATATAGGTGCCGAGAATAGGCGTCATGGAGATAAAACACGCTGTAAAAATCAGTATCTGAAGCGACTCAAATAACATAAAATAACACCAACCTAAAATTTCTCAGGATATAGCAGAGTATAGACAAGATACCCCAAAACCAAAATTGTTAGAATCCCTGCCAAAATAAATTGCATCGCCATACTCCACAACTGGGGTGTGACAAACGCTCGTTCCTCGCGTTTGTCATCGGTTTTTTTGCCTGTGTTTGTTTGCTGTTTTTTGTCTGTTTTTTCCGAGGTATATATTAAACAAGAACCCGCCGAAATAATTTTACGATGATCAGTACAGGGAACGAGCGTTTGTCACCCCACTCCACAACGCATCAATCATTTCACAAAAACTGACTGTATGCTACTCAAAAAATTATTTCCATACAAAAACAGTAAGTGCTCATAAAGTGTAGGTGATCATTGCCTGCAGATCTATGGACTCGTTCCTGAAAATGTGAAAATGATGGCATGGTTCAAATGAAGGTAACACTTTTGGATGGCCATGATCACCTGAACGA
>JBAWVE010000220.1:0-3435 GCA_037147435.1 Parachlamydiaceae bacterium | reverse complement strand
ATTTTTTGAGTTCAGGTTCCAGAGAGAGGCAAACTTCAGCGTAATCAATTTCGACAGATCGGCATTTTTTGCCCTTCCGAGAAATTGATTTAGCTGAAGAAAGCCTCTCTCGGAAGATGAATTTAAAAAATGTACAAAGTCGAGAGTAAGTGCTTATCAGGGATTGTTGATCTACGGGCTCGACAAGTCGAGCTGTACCAGAGCGGCGACAAGTCGCGCGCACTCCAAATCCTTCGCGCAATATAAATTTCCTTATCTTGACGACATTGGGCTATACCGTGTCACCGAAGATATATTTTCAGAACATTTGATTGGAAAAAAATAAATAAATCTCTTAAATTGACATTCCTCGGAAAACTGAGGAGTTGTGCATGCAACTTAAACATGGCAGTTGCAGACGATCAATTAACGCAATCACTTGATCCATAATCATTTGCGATAGGTTCAAAAGAGGTAAAGGATTTTTTTATGATCATAGCTTCCTCAAAAGCTGCCAATCCACACCCGGCCACATCAGTTTCTTTACTAGATACAATGCTTAGTGCAGCGGTCTGCGACAAAGCCACAGTGACTCCAGAGGGTACTTCTTTAAGACGTTTGACACATGGGGTGACGCTCCGAAAACTCGTGACACACACTGACGAACGAGGCACGGTAACGGAACTCTTCGACCCTCGTTGGGGATTTCATTCTGATCCGCTAATATTCGTTTATACGTTCACTATCAGGCCAAAAGTTGTAAAAGGTTGGAGTCTCCATCGAAGGCACGAAGATCGCTATGCTATCTTACAGGGTGAAATGGAACTCGTTTTATTTGATCCGCGCCCCGAGAGCCCGACCTATCGGGAGGTATGCCGCATAGTTCTCTCTGAACGAGACCGCTGTATTATTAATGTGCCAATCAATGTCTGGCATGCGGACCACAATATCGGTGACCGGGATGTTCTTGTTGTCAATTTTCCAACAATTCAGTACGACCATAATGCGCCAGATAAGTGGCGTCTGCCAATCGACACCCCGCTGATTCCTTATAAATTCCCCTCTAGTGTCACCGGCGGGTGAGTGCCATCAATCCTAGATTCTCAATTCTATTACCCACACACAATAGGGCAGATGTAGTCGGTTTGGCAATAGCATCTGTTTTAGCGCAAACAGAATCCGATTTCGAACTTTTGATTGTTGCAGATGGTTGCACAGACAGTACGTGCGATGTTATTGCAAACTTTAAGGACTCCCGCATCCGCTTGTTCGACCTGCCGAAGGCCCCGCATTTCGGTTACGCTAACCGCAATATAGCTCTCCGTGAATCACGTGGAAGACTGATTGCTTATGTAGCACATGATGATCTTCTACTGCCTGATCACCTCGAGCTCATGGGGAATTTGCTAGACTCAAGCAAAGCATCCTGGGGTTATAGCAGACCTCTTTGGGTTTCGACAGATGGTATTATCGTGCCCTTTTGCACAAATCTAAATCTTACAGATGAACGTGAAGATTTTTTAGAACGTTTTAATACGATACCTGCAATCTGCGTTGTCCATAATCGCACAGTTTTTGAAGACAGCGGATTCTGGCCAGAAAATCTAGCGTTTGCAGCCGACTGGGAACTATGGAAGCAGATCATCAAAAGTAGTCGAGCTCCTCCAGCTTTTCTGAGACAGCCCACAACGCTTCATTTCAGTGCTGACTGGAAATGTTCTCGCCACGCGAGCATGAAAGAAATGGACACACTGTTATCGATTGCTGATCATGCTGAATGGTGGCCTAGGATATTACGCTATTTGCCTAAAGTTGAGAAACACAGTTTGATAGTGCCAGAGCAAGTTCTTCTGTGGAATGCTTTACGGTCTGGCAAGGGATCCTGGGTTGCCGCATTGCGAGCAGCTATAGATGCTGTGATCGATCGGATCGCATGGATGGCTGTACGGGAATTAATACCTGAGCACAAAGCTATGCGTAGGAGCACTTCCTGGAGACTTACCAAGCCACTACGCGCTATTGCCAAAGGGTTACGAAATTTATTCTACTCGAATTAATACCATAATCTAAAAAGATCAGCGTCAGGCATGCGATTCAGGGATTCCACTGCTTTAATTTGGAGTGCGGGGACTTGTCACCGCTTTGGATTACATCGACTTGTCGATGTTCTTGTTATATTACGGGGAGCATTTAATAACGGGGTCAAGCCTGCTAGAAATGGCAGTTCAAGATGATATTGCTCTAACTAAAGTGAAGCAAGGCCACGTAATCTAATTAAGCCTCGCTGTCTTCAATTCCTCTAACTTGTTTAAGGTGCAGGATACCTTTACGTACGAGCAACTCTGTACATTTTGCCTCATCCGTCTCCGAAAATGGCGCAGCATATTTTACACCCAGAGCGTATTCAAGGCCTTTTGAGGGGAACCCGTAATCTGAAAGCAGACTAGCACTATAATAATCAAGAACCTTGGGGATTTCATCTGAAATTTTCATGATTGAGTAGTCATAAAGCGCTCTGACAGCTAATATGAGTTGTCGAGCGGGATCTTCTACTCTAAGCCCTTTCTCAAATTCTTCAGCGGATGAAACCATCTCTTTAACAGAATTTACTGCTTCCTGAAAACTTGCTCGATCCTTCCGATTCCTGTTCTTCGCATCGACATCCATCCCTTCAGTTGGGTTAAAAGCCCTAAGCATCTCATCACTTTGCAAAAGATCCATCAAAGAGGACAGCTCAACACTTTCCAAAGCAGCTATTAGAGGATATGTGCCAAACTGCTGAATCAACAGATTTTTACCGTAGACCAAAACACTATCTACAAGTCCTTGTTCTCCACTGCGAATTTTCTCTATGCTATCGAAAACAGGAGCCAACGATACCTTACTTAAACCGCGAAACATGTTAAGAACGGCTTCGCACTCAGAATCATTCGTAATATTTGCGTTGATTACCGATGCGGTCGTTCGCTGCAGTTTTTCTTCTTTTGCTTTAGCTATTGTTATTTGCTCGCGATAACTTGTGGTTGTTCCATCATCTGTTGTGAATCTTACATCAAAGCTCTCTGGAGGAGTTTGCAAGTACAACGTGATCTCGCTTTTAAAATCAGCCGATTTCATAATGTCTTTCTCTAAAAATTTTCTAACAAACCAGGGTAAATCAAATCCTTCAAAAATTAATCTTTGTGCTTCATCTACCTTGTCGAGACCAATGGAATATGGATCCCCAGGCAGTCCACCAAATCCCGCGGCATACATTAAAGCTTGCTTAACGTGAGGTTCATTTCCAGCTACTTTACCTATCATGAATTTCTTTAAAACATTGATTATCATGTCCTGTAACACATCCTTAGCAGTTTGTTCGAGCATATAGTCAAAATCCCCTCCCATTTCACTCAAGTTTAACGGCATGGTTCAAAATGGAACTAAAATGGGTAGCACAAAGTAATCAAAAATCTT
>JBAWVE010000219.1:0-3437 GCA_037147435.1 Parachlamydiaceae bacterium | reverse complement strand
GAAATTTTTTGGACAAAAAAGATCCTAACGATCCGGGAAAAACTTTCCTAGATCAATATTCTGTTGAGTGTCTTCCTATACTAACAGAGCTAGCCAAACATGATCTCCAGCATAATTTTGTCAGAAATTTTTTGGACAAAAAAGATCCTAACGATCCGGGAAAAACTTTCCTAGATCAGCATCCTGTTGAGTGTTTTCCGGTGTTAACACAATTGGCTAGTGTAGAGGATTATCGTGACTTTGTGATGGAGTTTTTATCTAAAGAAGGCCCTGCTACCCAAGATAAAAGAACCCTCTTAGATCGAGTTCCTATTGAGTGCCTTCCATTATTGGAAGAATTGGCTAAGGGAAATAAGAAGTGTCAAGGTTTTGTGTGGGAGTTTTTATCCAAAGGGAACCCCGTAGACGGGAAAACCTTCTTGGAGCAACATTTTATTGAATGCCTTCCAGTATTGAAACAATCAGCAGAAAAAGATGGATTATCATCTCTCGGGTTTTTATTTATGAAAGAACCTGTGGAGTGGAGGATAGAAAAAACTATTCCTCTACTTAATGTGTTAGTTGATAAACCCCTCTATCGGCAGGAGCTGATCAAATTTTTTGCTACTGAAAACTTTATCAAATGGCAGGGACTCGGTTCTCTTCGTCCGATAAAAAATATCGTTCCTATTTTAAAATTTTTAGCGGATAATAAAGTCGACTGCTTGAAGAAAGTTTTTGTTACACCGAACAATCAAGGACTCCGGTTGTTAGATGATTGTCGTTCGACCTCGGAAACCTTATCAACATATACTTTAGCAGATATCGCCCCTGTTTTTGATAAATTGGTGGAGCAGCATCCTGAGTTATTACTTGATATATTCATGACACAGTCTCGTCCGGATCGTTTGCCACCTCTGCTCATGGAGAATAGCCTCAGCAGTTTCCTAAATAATTTCTCGGATAATGAGTTGATGAAATTTTTGTCTGTGGACGATCCTACTGGCTTACAGGCAGAGATCAAAATAAAATTCTTTGATGGATATCCTGATAAGGTGCTTCGATTGCTAGCGAAATTAACAGAGAAAGCAGAGTCTCATCAATTTGTAATTGAGTTTTTATCCAAAGAAAATCTTGTAGAAGGGAAAACCTTCCTGGATCAATATTTTATTGATTCCCTTCCAGTATTGGAACTGTTGGCTGAGAACAAAAACAATCATGAAGCGCTTAGGAAGTGGTTGTCGAAAAAAGATCAAGACGAAAAAACAATCTTTCACCAGCGTCCTTTTTTTGATCAAGCTGTATTTTTAATCACTCTATTGGGAGGCAAGTCCTGGCTACAGACTCTAGACGATAAATATGGGCTCAATCCGCTAGAGTCACTGGAATTGTCTGATACATGGTTAACTTCTAAAAAAGATTCTATCGGGGAATTAACGCCCGGATTGACAGAACCATTTGAGACTAGAGTACAAAATCTTCAAACATCCGTAGATGAAATCTGGGGCAAGCTGGAGTTTGGAAAAAAACCAGGGCAAGTGCCCCTTGGGTTTTGTGCAATCAAAAAAATTACAGACAAGCCGGCAGTGCAGTTATCCAAGGAGCAGATTAAGAAGGATGGGCTGGATCAATTACTGAATAAAATCAAAACGAAAGATACTTACGGGGCACCCGATGATGAGGGAGCTAGGGATAACTACTATGTGGAAATGCTCACAAACTTGGAATGTATTATCGATCATCTCACCAAAAAAAATGATACGCTACTGACGGCAGGGACATTAATTCATCTCGCCACGCCCAGGTTAGTGGGATACTGTGCCTCAAGAGATATGCGGGAAATAAAATTGAGAGTACGCGAGCTTAGTGGAAGGACGCTTGACAATGTCGTCGAAGAAGCAGGAAACGATGCATTAATTTATGCAATAGATAAGTGTACGAGCGAGCGTAGTGTGGTAATAAGAGAGGAGCACATGGAATTAACTGTCCACGATGCACCTGTTTTCGAGTATTTTTCAGGGATGGGGCCTGTTCCACCTGAAGACAAGTATGCAATAATCAACATAAAAAATCATGAAGACATTGTTTTTGACTTGCTTCGGAAGGAGTTGCCTTTAGAGCTATTTATGGAGAGATTTAAGAATAATGTTCCAAAAGAGACTGTAGAAACTTATTTGGAAATAAAGATACCGGATGATTTTGATGTCCAATGGCCTGTTGAAGGAGGAGTGACAACTTACAAAGTGCAGAAAAAACTGGCTGAAGATGAAGAAGACCGACTGATTACAATACATAAAACAGCTCTAACAACGTGCTTTGATGAAGAAAAACTCTCACTTGTGCTGGAAGCCATTAAGGATGTAAAAAACGTATCGTTAAAATCTATCTTAGATAAGGGCTTTCTTGATGGCAATAAAACGGCCGTAGAAGCTGTTCTGGCCTATGGTAAAAATCATCTCGAGGAATTCAATATTGGGGAGTTCGACTTAAAATCGTTGGTTGAATATAAAACAAACCCTGTTATTAAAGGTAAAAAGTCACCTTTAGAGAGAATGCAAAGTGAAAAATTTCCAATAAGTGGCAAGAACAAGAAAGGTAAGCTTCTAAGACCTGATGAGCAAAAAACTCTTATTGGTCGACGGAAACTATTTGATGCTGCAATTGTTAACATTAAAAAGTTGATTGTGTCTGCTGAAAATTTAGATAGTAAAATGCTAAAAATTGATCCGAATTACCTTGGGGATATCGTTAATCGCAATGAGACATATAGGCAGGGCTTGATAGAGTTTTCGCAAGGACTCCCCAAAAAGACCGATGCGGAGAACGAAACCGTTGAGGTTCTTGAACACTACGATCCTTCTATGATTTCCCAGTATGGAAGTCTCTCAAAAGCAATTGAAAAAGCCCGTCAACTGAAATATGCTGAGAAATATTCCGGATACCAAGAGAAAGAAATCGCCAAAGTATTGGAAATTCTTGGGATTTTTACTCGCAGAGAACGTCCCTGGATTCCCGCAGTTCGTGTTCTAGGATTTAATGATACTAATGAACACCCAGAGGATGTGTAATATCCATCTCAGCAACATCAGCCAATGCAAGAAAATACACCGAACGCCACGGTCACGTGAGGGAAATACGGGTATGGTTCAAAATGAAGCTGTTTAGGGTAACACAACAAAGAGCATTTCGGATGTAGTTCAGAGGTAATCAATCATTCGCCCGCACCACACTTCGTGGGTGCAATTAATTTTTTCTAATTACCCAGGGCTGCGCAAGCTTGCCCTGGGCTACATTCCGTAACCCACTTCGTGGGTAAACCACAATCGTCAGTTGATCACCCACGAAGTGGGTAAACCACAATCGTCAGTTGATCACCCACGAAGTGGGTGGGGGAATGTAGCCCCAGAGGACATGATCTCGGAGAGATTGAAAAGGATTGGAATTTGGTCTCATGACAC
>JBAWVE010000218.1:0-3476 GCA_037147435.1 Parachlamydiaceae bacterium | reverse complement strand
GCTAGCCTGCGACCGAAAGTTTTCTCTATGAGAGTGATCTTAGCTCGAAATCCAAGCGGATTTTTCGGCCATAGCAAATTCGAGATTAGTGAAAACTCAAAACGGAAGGGAGCTTAAAGCAAGCAGAATTAAAAAACAAATAATATTTATTTATTGAAGAAACTGACTATCTGGAGTACGCCGCAGAACACTTCGAGTCCCTTCCTGTTATGGGTGGGATGGACGGATTCTATGGCGTAGTTCTCAAAAAACCTTAGAACGAGAATTCAAGCCCTACATTTACACCTTGAGCCCAAAAACCATCCGTCCTGGTCAAGGGTGTCGGACTCGGTGCGCCCACAAGTGTGGGTGATGGTTCGAAGGCTATCGCTGGTATTTGTGTTGTATTTAGATTACTGTCGATCTCTTTACCTGCCCATAACACATTGCTTGCGTACATGAATGTGTACCCGACCTGCAGGCGCAAGGAATCCATGATCTGATACCCGATATTGATATTCACTTCTGGAATGACAGAGAAGAGTGTCTTGCTGTGGTTTCCAATATTCGTTGGGTCGGCAAAAAAACCACCTATATAAGATTGTGGCGCCCCTGTAGAAAACACTGGATTAAATTCGTTGGTTAACAGACTGCCGTTGATATCAACCCGTCCACAATTAGCACCCAACGCTACTTTGGCTTTCAGGTTAACAAAAAAACAATCGTACATATAATCAAATGCCACACCAAGCTGGCCGCCATAAAAGTTGTTTTGCACATCAAACTTATCAATCGTTGTGAATACATCTTCAGGATAGGCTAAATAAGGACTATTGACCGTAAAATTCAGCGATTCATTAAAATTCCAGTAACGGAAACCCGCCAACACAGCCATATTGAGGCCGCACCCGCATGGAAAAGTCATTAATCCATTCAGTTCAGCGCCTTGGACTTGATTTCGTGTTTTCAGCTCAGCCAAAGCCGAATAAGCACCATTATGCAAAAGAGGGTCAGGATTGGCAATTACAAAAGAACTCTCTGCAGCGGACGTCACATTAAAAAATGGTATTGCAAGGAATGAAGTCCCCGGTAAACCAGAAGAACTTACAGACTGTCTTGTAGAAGTGCTTGGCAGAAAAAAATAACTAGCATCGACACCAAAGCAGCGCGCATCGTCAAACCAGTAGCCACAGGAAATTTTACCACCGGAACGCCAATCATTGTTGATACTATTTCCTCCGAGAACAACCGTTGAACCGGCAGATCCCAACGTAGGATCGTTTGTTGCAGATTGAATGACTAGAGGAACAGGTTCCGGAGAGTTTTTGATTTGCCAGTAGAGATATTCAGCATCTACCCAAACACGATCAGTACATTTGCATGGATCGCAAGCCACCGGTGGACATTTCCTCTCGCAGCCTGGAGCGTAACATGATTGATTGGCCTGTAGCTGTAGGTTCAGTGAAAAGCCTGTACAAACTGTTATCAAGATTGCTTTTGCAAATTTATTCAACATGAACACCTCGTCTAAAATATTTTTTTACACAAAAATAACATGTAACCAAACCGGCATTTATTTGGAAAGAAAAAAAAGAAACCGAATGCCGATATTATGATTCACAAATCCCTTTTTTAGTGACTTCAAGACGTCTGAGCACATCTGCCAGAGACAACCCGAATTCTTCGTTTAGCCTATCGATTGCACTGGAACGTTGGTAACTAGAAACCTTCATTTTTAGTGATAGGAGTGGTACTTTTGTGGTCTTATTCTCCTGCAAGAATTTGAATAGTTTGCCCCCACCTAATACTGCCTTTTCCAGCAACTCCAGTGCTGCAGCTTTCACCAGCCATACCTTCTTGATGAAATTAATGTGCTCTTGAGTGAGCGCAGTTTGATCTGCGGAAAATTTATTGCTCTGTATATGTTGAATAATTTTTTCAAGTATATCAGTGGATGAACAGATGGAAAAATCAGCTTCGAGAACTGGAACCTTTAAATAGAGACACACCCCTTGGACAGTTTCTTTAATAGCTTGAGTCGTTACATCCATAATATTACACTCTTCTGGAACCTTTGATTTTTTGAAATCCTTAAATACAAGGGATGCAAACATGACAGCCAAAGAATAAACATCGCTGGAAGGAAGCACAGAGCCATAAATAGTAGACCCATCCCACCGATCGTGGAAACGAGGAGTATCGAAGCGAATGCGCGGTTGACGGACCAAATCAAAATCAAAGACAATGACTCCAAATCGTTGGCTCAGTTCGCTGTAGAATATACCTATATTGTTTTCTTTAATATCACGATGAGCAAAGGAATGCACATGTAAAAGCCCCAAAAATCTGACAACTGCAATGCACGCATTAATCATATCTATTGTTCTAAATGAAACGGTCAAAGAATCTTTTAAATCCGTAAGGGGAACAGATCGGTAACGACTTGCTTTACCTAGGGTCGTATTAAACCGAGCTTGAAAAAACTCGACCTCTTTGGGTACCTTGTCCGGATACAAAGGAGGAAGCAGCGGCTCGGGTAGTGGAGGACAATGAGGGCTAGCTGCAATCTCAGAAATTTGCATCATTAGTGAATGCATTTTTATTCCAAACAAGATCGTACCATTATCATTGCTGCTTTTAGCTTTTGAATAGACGTATAGATCATTACCAAGGTGTGTCAGGATCTCATTTCTTAATGCTGGGGTTGAATCAATTTGCTTAATACATTTTTCAATAGCATCCTGATTATCAGGATGTAGACTGATTTTTCGGGCTCTATAAACTATTTTATAAGTGCCTTTCCCCAAAAGTTCTGCTAAAGTGGCGATGAATAAGTGAACCGGTTTGTTTTCTCGGGGTCGTTCCAGCACGAATAAAATAGGAGGCCTACCGTCTTCGACAAACTCTAATCGATCACTTTTTCCGGCACTCTCAATATTTTGAAAAAACGCTTCAACAAATTGACCCACCCTTTCGGCCATTAGTTTTATGCTCGAATCATCAACTTCAAGAAATTTTTGTAGCGGTTCAGTTTGCAATGCGTAGAAGAAAGACCGAGCACAAATCACTCCGATTTGATTTTGCAATTTTTTCTTTTCGGAATTTTCAATAGGGGCCGAGGGTATAACAGGTGCAGATTCTTGCGAGGAGGTAAAAACCAAACCTGTTTCAATTCCGGCATACTGTGTAATCATAAAAAAACCACCGTTGAGAAATAAAAAAAACACTCTTAATTTCTAAGGGCGAAAAATCCAGTTGGATTCCCCGTAAAGCATTTAATCTATGAGGCTTGAACGTCCTCAATGTTTTATTGTCACATTTTTCTAACATGCTTATTATCAACGTCCATATAAAAATCTCACCGTCAAAAAAAACAAAACACTTTCTAAGGTGCATTTTTTTGTCCACTAATGAAACATGGAGTACACACAAAAACATCCACGTTTCATGACTCTTTAACAGCCTCTTTTTGTGAATATTAAGTTACTTGATTTTTG
>JBAWVE010000217.1:0-3512 GCA_037147435.1 Parachlamydiaceae bacterium | reverse complement strand
CGAAGTAGTATCGTCTTCGGCAAGCCGAAGATGATACTACTTCGCCAATTATTTCCCTTTCCGAGGTAAAGACAACTCGCCAGCCGAAGGTATCCTGCTTATCCTAACCATCCTGCCCACCTTGTTATTTTATTTTTTACTGAAAAGCCTCCTGTCCAGGTGATCATCCCCCTAAATTTGATGAATCAGAATTTTATATTTTTTCAAAGACAGCCAGCACCTCCAAATGATCGCTTCCAGGAAAAAACAGGAACCCCTCAGCCTTGTTAAGTTTCCACCCCCCTTTTAACAAAGCTTCACAGTCCCTCTTAAAGCCACTCCACCCGCAACTGACATACACCAAAACCTCAACACTAGTCGTCGCACACAAAGCATTCAGCAGCTCTGGCTCCAACCCCTTACGTGGAGGGTCCACCACAACAACTGTGGCTGGGGGTTTTAGTCGGGCAATTTGAGCTGCAGAGGTTCCGCGAATAAAAGATAGCTTTTCCTGAATGGAAAGGGGCTGCCGTTCATACGACTTATTGAAACAACACTCAGCTAAAGGGACAACCTCGACACAACAAACACGCTTAGACTGTTCTGCAAGGGTTAACCCGATGACTCCAGCGCCTGCATAGAACTCTACAACAGAAGCTTGTTGGGGTACAGATCGTTGAATTTGTCTTAATAACGCCTCGTACATTTCGGGGTTTGCTTGAAAGAAACTGGCGGGATGAAAACAAATCGGCAGATCACAAAACGTTTGCCACAACCACTCTTGGCCACAGATAAAAGACCACCCCTCTCCAAAAATCACATTATCCCGACGCTGGTTGCTATTGAACCATATCGAGTGCCATAAATCAGAGCCCTGCATTAAAAGAGCACCTGTTGACTCAAATTTCTGCTTTGCCACCTCTGGCCTATGATTAAAAACTAAAACAAGCTGCACTTGCCCCGTAGACATTTCTACGGTCATTTGGACATAACGCAAATCACCCGATCCAGTGGCTTCGTTGTAGGGGATGATGCCATGATCGCGAATCCACAAGCGTAAACATGCAGCCGCCTTGTTAATGGCTGGGTGGTGCACACGACACTCTGGAATATCTACAGCTTGATGAGATCCTTTTTCAAATAATCCGAGAATCGGATACTCTACAGAGCCGCGAACAGCAAGTTTTGCACGATAACGCCATCCACACGGGGCGCCTGTTGTGAGAGGAAAGGCATCAGTTCCTTTTTCTCTAAAGAACGAACGCGCTTCTTCAATAAGAGGGAGCTGATCTACCTGAATATTGAGGCTGCATCCGGAACATAAAGTAAAGTGTGGGCACAAAATATTCATTTTTTTTCGTTGTTCATAAGTTGATCGTAAATCTGCCATCTTTTGATGATAACCTTGAGAAGTCGGAAGTTCTGAACAAAAAGGCTGAAAAGCCAACAAGCTGCACACAAGTCATGAACAACCCTTTCCTCTCGAGGAACATCACGATTATAAACAAATCCACAGAAAAAAAGAAGAAGAGAAGTTTATATATATATAAGAAAAGAAAGAATCTTATGCATTGTGGATTGTTGCAACAACTCCTTTCGTTTTTTTCAAGGGAACCAAATGTCTTGAAAAAATAAGGGAAAGAGCCTAAAAATGAGTTTTTCTTATTTTTTGGAAACCTGAAGGACGCATTCATGAAAGAACTCACTGCCCCTCATCTTTTTGATCTATCAACCTTTCGTCATGCAACGATTTTTCAAGGCCTTAACTATGTGTGGGAGGTTTTGGCTGAAATTGAAACGTTTTTAAATAAACAAAAATTAGGAACCATCGAGGGGCAAGTGCTTCCTGGTGCTTTTTTGGTTGACCCTCATTTGATTTCAATCGGTCAAGGGACGATTGTAGAACCCGGAGCTTATATCAAAGGCCCTTGCCTCATCGGTAAAAACTGTTCCATACGGCACGGAGCTTATATTCGTGGGAATTTAATTACTGGCGACAATTGCGTGATTGGGCACGATTCAGAAATCAAAAACAGCCTCTTTCTTGACGGAGCGCACGCCCCGCATTTTGCTTATGTTGGGGATTCCGTTCTTGGAAATCGAGTGAATTTGGGAGCTGGGACGGTGTGTGCGAATCTTCGTTTTGACCGGAAAAATGTCGTTGTCCATTATCTAGGACAAACTATTGAAACTGGTCGCCACAAGTTTGGCGCTATTTTTGGAGATGATTCACAAACCGGGTGCAACTCTGTCACAAATCCAGGAACAATTTTCGATAAAAATGTGTATTGTTTACCCACAACAAACATCGGTGGTGTTGTTTCAAAACCCCGACTTTAAGGATACCCTTTATTTTTATGTGTTTAAACAACCCTCTTATTCAAGTATTAAAAAAATATCAAGAGCGAGTAGAAAAAGCTCTCAGAGAAAGAATTCCTGACCTTGGAAAGCCAGCAAGTGCTGGAGGTTCGGTGTTGCGGGATGCGTGTGAATATGCTCTTCTCAATGGGGGTAAACGTTTTCGTCCCGCGTTGGTTTATATGGTCGCTGATGCGCTTGGACAAAAAAACGATGTCTCTGATGCCGCGATAGCGATCGAATATTTTCATACAGCTTCATTAATTACTGATGACCTTCCCTGCATGGATGACGATGATGAAAGGCGCAACAAACCATCAACACATAAGGTTTTTGGGGAGGCGACAGCATTACTGGCTGGGTATGCCTTGATTGCTGCTGGTTATGGTTTTGTGGCCTCTGCTGCAAGGGTTGTGAAGGGAGATAAGGGAGAGATTGTTATTGCTGCGCTATCCAATGCCGCAGAAAACGCCGGCGTTTTGGGTGTCACTGGCGGACAGTTTCTCGATATTAATCCTCCAGACTTGTCTTTGGCAACCTTTAGAGAAATTCTTCATAAAAAGACCGTCTCTTTATTTGAAGTCTCTTTTGTTTTTGGTTGGCTGTTTGGTGGGGGGGATCCGAAGATGCTTCCAAAAGTCAAACAATGTGCTTCGCATTTTGGAATGGCTTTTCAAATCGCTGACGATATGGATGATGTGGAACAAGATGAAAAAAATGGGCGTAAGATCAACGTCGTGTCTATTTTTGGAATCACGGCAGCTCTAAGAATGCTTCAAGATGAGATCGATGGGTATCGTCAAACCCTGAAAGAACTCGGCATTGCCTCACCAGAACTTCTTGTCCTGGCAGACGCCATTTACATATAGTCACACGTGCATAGGGTGTGGGCTTTTAGCCTGGGAACCGACAACATCAGAGATAAATACAAAAAATTTAAAAAACTAAGGCTGCCTGGCATGGCAACCACTACTGATTCGCCCGCACCACTTCGTGGGTGCAATTGTTTTTTTTAATTACCCAGGGCTGCGCAAGCTTGCCCTGGGCTCAGAGGACATGATCTTAAGGAAATTAAATGATCCCAAGGTTTCTCAAAACAACATCAGGTACGATTCAACCGTCTTTTTTGCTCTTTTTTCGGCATGGTTCAAAATAGAACGAAAATGGGTAGCACA
>JBAWVE010000216.1:0-3536 GCA_037147435.1 Parachlamydiaceae bacterium | reverse complement strand
CGGAGGGCCGACACAAAACCGCGCCACTAATTCTTCTCACGAGCCTTATTTTTGACCGAAAGTGTTCACTGCAAAGGTGATCAAGGCCTTTTTGTTCATATCGTCACACGGGGCTAAGTTCCGAGGCCGCTACCGCGGCGAAACTTGGACACGAAATTTCTGGAATTTTTGAGAGGGCTACAGCATGATTTTGAGGTCATTCGTTTCGGCCCAGCCTGGCCCCGTTAATGGCAGGGGTTGATTCAATGCCAAAATAATAACATTGACGGAGTGGGTGGTCAGTCTACTTTGAGACCAGGTAACAGAGGTCTTCATCGGACCATAGGTTGTTGCCCTGAGGCGTCGTGTAAATGGGTATGTGAGGGGCTTCTGCAAGCTTATACTCTAGACCCTCATGTCTAAATCCTTCGGACATTTTACTCTTTATCAGGGGAAGGGCCCAGCCACCCACATTAATTTCTTTGATAAGAAGACCTGTTTTAGAGGCGCTGGCCACCTTACAGATCATCTTATTCAATGCTTGTTTTTTCTCTGCAGGGAATGTTGTCGACAAAAGGTCGAAAGCGATGCAGCGGAAAGGATGCAGAAAAGTGGAAGAATCGACTAGAGGTAAGTCACTGACAGAAAAAATATCACGAACAATTTTTTCGATCTTAATGATTAGGCCTTTATCACTATATTTGTCTTTGAGGTACTCGGCAAGATTTTCAGCTGCTTGATCAAGACCGGGACCTGAGATGTCATTTAAATAAAAAACAAATTCTTTTTTTGGCGAATGAGTGCAGATCAGGTGATCGGCAACGGCGAAAAGGACTTGATGAACAGTCTTTGTGAAATGTTCTGGGGAATGTGTATATTCAATCGAACTATTTGCGGAACCGATGTCCAAGTGTTTCACAGTATGATCCGATTTGGTGTCTATTTCATCCGAATCGTATGAACCATCCGAGTTACTTTCAATTCCATCAGGGTTCCATGCCCTAATCATCACTTTTGTCATTCTTGCGAATTGAAATGGCGGTGTTGAGGGGGAGTTGGAAGGATTCACTGCCCTGCTCCGAGACCTCTGGGGAATCTCAATAGGCACAGTAATGGCACTGGCAGCCTGACCCTCATGTGCTGGAGGTGATCCCAAAAGTTTCTGCGATAAATAGTGCATAATAGCCTGATTAAAAACCCGGTTTGCCTAGGTGCCATTTGACGGCGGCCACGGTGAATGGGACGAGTTTATTATCGATATTGCGGGATCTGAGGGCGCGAGCGGCTTCTTTGATGGTGTTTCCGGAGCCAATGTAGTCATCAAGCAGGAGTAATGTTCCTGCTGGCGGGAGTTGGAATATGTTAGCGCGCATTCTGCTGTAGACGTTATCTCGTCTTTGGTCGTTATTGAGCAGTTCGCCCTGCCTTTTTGGAGGGATTTCGTTCCATTCGAGCAATCCTTCCAATACAGGGGCATGGATGAAGCTGCTGATGAGTTGAGCGAACCTATTGCGTGCTAGCCATGTTCTTGAGGGGAGGAGAATAATGCCTTTAATCCGATCTTTCGAAGCTAAGCGTGTAAGGTGATGTTTGATCAGTTCAATGAGCTCGTGATCCATCCCGAGGCTTCCTTCCTCGCAGCATGCTCGTTCTTTCATGAAGCGTATAAATAGGGGGGACCGAATTTTACTGTCGAGGACGCTGAGTCCTTCGGAAATTTTCTCTTTAACAGTCGGGGTAATCGGCACGGGCCGTTTATTTATCCAGGCGGAGATAGAAGCCGCTTGAGGTGCCGATGGTTCAGCGAATTCTGTTGCAAATTGAAGGGAAGAAGCACCATGGGGAAGAGGTGACGCCGGTGACTTTTTGATACAGCAGTCGCAAGTGCGGCATTCTTGATTGTGATCATCGCCCAGGGCATGGCGTAGGATAGTCATCCGGCATTGATTGGACTGTTCACCGTAGTTTGTTATCTGTCGGAGTTCTTGCGTTTTCACTGTTTGCTGTGTTTTATAGCGTGACAGGTCAGGGGTCCCCCATTTAGGAAGGATACGATAGACTTGCTTCCCATTGTTGCTATATTTTTCCAGGAAGCCCTGTTCAACGAGTTCAGCAATGACGATTGTCACGCGGGTTGGGTGTAAGCCTGTGAGTGTTTTAAGTGTTAAAAGGCCTGGAGGTGTAGCGGCGTTGGTGACTGCATTTAATATCTGGTGGAAATCGTCGATAGAAGGGATTGCTGAGTGGATAAAATAATTATGAATGACGCAGTCTGCAGGGTCGTATAGCATAACGCCATTAGCGGGTTGTCCATCCCTGCCGCAGCGACCCACTTCTTGATAGTAGGCTGTGATGGATCCCGGGAAGTCAAAATGGATGATGAAGCTTAAATTTCCTTTGTCAATCCCCATGCCTAGCGCGTTTGTTGCAACCAGTGCTTTATATTTGTCCTGGATAAATTCCTGTTGAAGTCTCTTTTTTTCTTCGAACTCATATCCTGCATGGTATGAAGCGACGTTCAATCCTTGCTCACGTAAATAATCAGCGACAATTTCGGTATTTTCACGTGTGGCACAATAAATCAGGCCGCACCCATTGAGATGGCGCAATACCTTTTCGCATGCTGCCAATTTTGCCACAATTCCCCTAGTGTGAACGACAGACAATTGGATGTTAGGTCTGTCCATTGCCTGGCGTAAGACAATACCTTTCTGCCCAGCAAAAAAGAGTTGTTTATGAATGTCGGCTTCGACGCGTTTGTTGGCAGTTGCTGTCAGTCCTAAAATTCTAATCTGGTTGTTTTTCGCATGGATAGCATGCAGAAAATTCAGGATTTGACGGTAGCTTGGGCGAAAGTCGTGTCCCCATGTTGAGATGCAGTGTGCTTCATCGACAACGACGAGCTGAACGTTAAGGTTTAGTAGAAACTGGAAACGGTCGATGTGATCCAGTTGCTCCGGAGCAATAAACAGAATTTTAATTCTGCCTTCATATGCTGCTTGTCTGGCACGGGAATTCTCTTCATCGGTTTGGTCGCTATTGATTGCCATAGCGGCGATATTAAAACGACGATTGAGATGGTCAATCTGATCTCGCATGAGGGCAAGAAGGGGGGATATAACAAGGGTAATACCACCTAACAAGCACGCCGGAAGCTGATATAGTAACGATTTTCCGTACCCTGTAGGCAGGATGCACAGGGCGCGCCCTTCTGTCATAAGGGTCGTGATTGCTTCTAATTGCCCTTTTCGAAAATGTGGCAGGCCGAAGGTTTTTTGCAGCGTGGTGTGCAGGGCATTTTGTAATGATTCCATGTTCTCTCCGGTTCGGGTAGAGATTCTAAAATTTTCCTGCTGCAAAAGCAAGTGCTAAATGAGGAGATGGGATTAAGTTGCATTAGAAGGACGGCGCGTTGTGTGGGGGAATTTTACAAGATAGGCAGGATATAGCAGCAAGATTTTGATGGGGATGAGTTTTGAGGGATAGAAATTGGGGTATATAATGGCATGGTTCAAATGAAGGTAACACTTTTGGATGGCCATGATCACCTGAACGAA
>JBAWVE010000215.1:0-3549 GCA_037147435.1 Parachlamydiaceae bacterium | reverse complement strand
ACAGAGAGGCGACGCATGAGACGATCTTTGAGGTCCTGAATCATCGGGCAGTGGGGAATAGTATCTGAATGGTTTTGTATCCAGGCATTTACCTCTGCAGTTTTTTTTGGGTCTTGCAGTAACTGATTAACAGCACGGTCTTGTTGCTGGGAATTCTTTGATTGGTAGACTGTCAGAACTTCATGCATAGCAATATTTTGATCTTTTTTTGTAACGGATTCATGAACAACCTCGAATATTAAAATTTAACATCCCAGTAGCTGAAAAATAGCCTTGAATTTTCCAATATAGCCAGGAATTAACATAGTCACTAACAAAAGCACCGCGCTAAATTCGGCGTGCGTTAAAGAGCACTGTAAGGCTGCTAATGGACATTGCGAAAGCGGCAAAAATAGGAGAGAGCACGCCGAAAAATGCCAAGGCTATCCCGACGATATTATAAAAAAATGCCCAGAAAAGATTTTGATGGACAATTTTGAGTCCTTTTTCCGCCAAAGACCGCATCTTAGGAATAACTGTAAGCTTGTCTGTCGTCAACAGCAAATCAGACACCTGTATTGACATATCTGTTGCTGAGACGACAGAAATTCCGACGTGCGCCGCTGTTATGGCTGGGGCATCATTAATACCATCTCCAAGCATACACACAATCTTTCCCTCGTTCTTCAGTGTTTCAATAAATGCACGTTTTTCAAGCGGTGAACATCCAGAACGCCAGTGGTGAAATCCACAGGCTATTGCCACAGTGGACACAGTCGACTCGCTATCTCCAGAAAGTAACAACGTTTCAACCTGCCCCTTTAAGGATTCAATCACGGCGGGCACCTCAGGACGAATGGTGTCCCCTAAAAAAATCTGGGAAAGACATTTACCGCCCTTCGCAAAATACACCATCGATAAGATCCCCTTGTTTACTTTTTCTATGTCTACCATAGGAACAGAAACCCCCATCTGCTTTAATAGGCGGGCAGACCCAAGAATATAATGGATACCTTCAACCGTCCCCCTCATCCCCTGTCCGACAACCTCTTCGAGATCTGCAATTCTGGCTACAGATTCAACACCCTCCAGCGCAGCGGAAATCGCATAGGCAACAGGATGAGTCGACTGCATTGCAAGGCTGCGTAGGACTCGATGATCATCTTCATCCAAACCTTCCAGACCCTGTTGGACGCTATATCGTCCCTCCGTTACAGTTCCCGTTTTATCAAAAATCATAATTGACTCACAACCCAGATGTGGAAGGCAGCCGCGATTGCGCACGATTACACCTATAGATGCCAGGCGATTGAGTAAATACGATTCAGCCGCAGGAGCTGCGATGCCAATGGCGCATGGGCAGGAAATCAGCAGGACAGACAGGGCGCGCATAAGGGCAGTGGCACCCGGCTGTGGATCATTAGTAGCAGGAAAAAACCAGTAAACAACCCCAGCAGCGAGTGCAATCGCTATGACTGTTGGGACAAACCAACGGACAATTCGATCTGCAGCACGAACATAGACCGATTTTTGCCCGATATCGCGCTCCACCATCTCGATGATCTTATGCAGAGCAGACTCTTCCTGACTGCCCGTCACTTTATACGTCAGATGCCCTTGGACGAGAATAGTGCCGCTCATGACCCCCTCACCCTCTTTCTTTACAATAGGGATTGCCTCCCCTGTCATCAGTGACTCATCGCAGGCCCCTTTTCCATCTACGACCACGCCATCAAGAGCGATCCTTTCTCCGGGATAGGCAACAAGGATATCTCCAACAGCAATTTCCTTGATCAGCACAAATTGCAGAGCCCCATCCATCTGCCGGCGGCGGCCGCGGCGGGGCGAAGAGCGCGTCAGGCGCATCAGGGAGTCCTTAGCGGAGAATTTTGCCTTCGCCTCTATGATCTTTCCTAGAAGAACAAAGGCGATGATCACTGACATGGAATCGAAATAGATGCGTGATCCACCCTGAAGCATGTCAAAAACCGACACGGAAAATGCTGCACCGACTCCCAGAGCGACAAGAGTTTCCATCCCAGAGATTCCTGTCATCATGCTATTGGCAAATCGGCGCCATATCGGCCAGGCGCTGTAAGTGACGACAGGGAGCGACATCGCGAGCGACAGCCAGGCGAATAAGGAACCATAGCCTTCCCCGTCGTAGTTGAAGTAGGTAGCATAGAGTGGGTAGGCAAACATCATGATATTGAGGGAGCAGAAAGCTGCGACGGCAAACCGCAAATAAAGATCGAAGCTGACAGCTTTCCGCGCCATAGTGTCCAAAGGGATGGGAATATAGCCGAGCTTATTGATCACAGCAAGAACGTCCTCCTTGGAAATATAGCGTGGTGAATATTCTATGGAAGCGAGGTCGGTGGCATAATCGACCACACAGTTAATGACACCTTTCTCCCTCAAAAGCATCAATCGGATAACTTCAGCGCAGGAGGGGCACCACATCTCACCAATCTCAATATAGAGTTTTTCCCGTTCCTTTTCACAGATATCAATTTTCTGCTTGTGAATTTGATCGAGCAGCGCCGGATTCGAAATGAGTCCCGACCGAAGGGCTTGGAGGAATATGGGGTGTTGCTCAAAGTGATCGAGTTGATTTTTAGCAAATAGGATATTAAAGACTGCGTGACACCCTGCACAGCAGAAGGCATGCACCCCTTCTATAATCGGGTGACGCATTAGTTCTGCATGACACAGAGCACACACTTGCGTAGATTCTTGCATTTTTGTTATAATCTCACCAGAGGTATAATCCCCGACTTTGTACATTTTTTGAGTTCACCTTCCGAGATAGGCTGTCTCCAGCTAAATCAAGTTCTCGGAAGGGCAAGAAATGCCGATCCGTCGAAATTTATTACGCTGGAGTTTGCCTCTCTCTGGAATCTGAATCCAACAAATGTACAAAGTCGAGTAATAATGAAACTTCCTATAGTCTACTACGGCAACCCTATTTTACGCAAAAAATGCGCGCATGTTGAAGGAATAACTAACGAACTACGTCAGTTAGCCAACGCCATGGTGGAAACCATGATGGACGTGGATGGCCTTGGCCTTGCCGCTCCGCAAGTCAACAGAGCGATCGCTTTATTCGTCGTTCATGTCGCCAAAGAATACGATCCCTCAAATGAGACTTCTGGCGAGACCCTTATATTCATTAACCCGAAAATTCTTGAATACAGCCCGGAAGAGTGGTGGCGTGGTGAAGGGTGTCTTTCCCTTCCCGAAGTCTACGGACCCGTCAGCCGCCCGGTACGCATCAAAATCGAAGCCACTGATATTAATGGCAACAGATTCACGAGGGAATTCTCCCAGCTTGAAGCCAGAGCGATCATGCACGAAAATGACCACATCAACGGGGTCCTCTTTATCGATCGCATCCAAGGGAAAGCACGACAGGAAATAGAGGCCGATTTACGCGCCCTCAAGAAAAAACACCCTCCCCCACAAGGTAAGAGATCGTAATTCAGCAAAAAAACCAGTTATTTATGGGCAAAAAAGGGCATGGTTCAAATGAAGGTAACACTTTTGGATGGCCAAGATCACCTGAACGAA
>JBAWVE010000214.1:0-3549 GCA_037147435.1 Parachlamydiaceae bacterium | reverse complement strand
AATTTTGGGATCATTCCACTTCTTGAGCGAATTTTCTTTGTACATAGAGATAAACCTCTCATATAGTATCATGAGACCAGATTTCAATCCTTTTCAATCTCTCCGAGATCATGTCCTCTGGGGCTAACGTGTGAGCACCCCTCCGGGATGCGCTCTGCCTTGACCATTTTGTGGGCTGCATTCGTAGCTAGGGCGATAGCGCATCCCGGAGGGATGTTAACATGTTAGCCCAGGCTGTAGCGTGTCCCGGAGGGACTAGCAAAGCCTGGGAACCATCCAAACAAACGATCGAGTCCCGGAGGGCCGACACAAAACCGCGCCACTAATTCTTCTCACGAGCCTTATTTTTGATCGATAGTTTTCAATGCAAAGGTGATCATGGCCCTTATGTGTTATAAATTTTTTATTTTTATTAGCTCAAGTTTTTCAGTGCGGCTCAGTTTTTTTATGGCCATTTCACGCTTGGTGGCTTCGGAACGATTGGCACATTGCTCATAATGGACAATTTCTTCCGGGGCTGACATCCTGAAAAAACGGGCGCCTTTACATTGTTTTTGATGGGCTTCGAAACGACGTTGTAAATTATTTGTAATCCCCGTATAGATTTTTCCGTCTGTTGTCCGGATCAGATAGACCACCCAGCCTTCTGGTGAGGGATTCATTGTTCTGCCTGAAAGATGAAATAGGTGGCGGCATCCTCCGTCAGGAAGTCTGTGGCGATGCCGCGTGCGAGGCGATCGGCGCCGATGGAAATGCCGCTGATGTTGCAGGTAATCAGCCCATGGCTGAGGAATGCTCCGTAATTGAAACAGTAGATATTCTTAAGGTAGGGGGCTTCCCCCGGGCGGGACTCCAGAAATTGAAAATGTGGGCCAAGGTAAGGGAATTTGCCGAGTTTCGGATGATACTTCAGGACTTCTTCAGGGGCTTTTTCTTCCCACAGCAAGATTGCTGGCATGTGCTCTTGCAACTCTTGCCTGCTTGTGCCGTCGATGGCAAACCCTGTGGCCAGGATGATAAAATCCACTTCATAGCTTTCATTGTCTGTGCGTAAAAGCATCTCAAATGTAGAAACAATGACTTCTTTAATTTCGGTGTTGAGATGTACGTGGAAGTTGGGGTATTTAGACACTCGATCCATCGATGCATGCGGAGGCGGAGTGCCATTAGACAGGGCTTACGCAAAAAAACGGCAGCGGATGTCGTCGGAAAGCGAGTAAAAGCCGTGTTGTATTCCGCGATCGGAGAATTGGGAAAGCTTATCCGTTAAGGGGATTTTCTTGCGGCGAACCATCATGTCCACGCGATGAGCTCCGTTTTCCAGCGCAAAGGCCGTGGCGTCAAATGCTGAAGCTCCGGCGCCGATGACAGCGATTCTTTTTTCCTTGAGGCATGCAGGGGCAATCGGCTCATAGGCAGTGGCATAAAAGTTTTTTGGTACGTCTGACATGTAAGGAGGGATGACATTGCCGCCAAACCCTTCCATTCCTGTTGCTAACACAACCTTGCGTGCTAAATAGGTTTTGGTGGCGGCTCCTTCTTCCACGGTCAGCTCGAGCCATCCATTGTGAGGGGTAATTTTTTTCAGAGTGACTTCATTCGCGACAGGAAGTCTTAGAACTTTGCGATACCACCGCAGGTAATCGCCCCAGGTGCCTGTAGGAATAAACCCCAGGACCTCCCAGGCACCGTGTCCTCTGGTCGCTAGGTACCATGCGCGGAAGGTTAGACTGGGAATGCCCGCTGAAGGTCCTGCAAGACGTTTATTTGAGCGCAGTTGTTTCATTCTGGCGTACGTGTTCCACGATCCCTCATTACCCTCTGGATTGGCGTCGAAGATTCTGATGTTGACGATGCCTTCCTTGGCCAAGGCTAAAGCCACTGTATTTCCGGCCATGCCGCTCCCGATGATGGCAACATCAAGTGGCGGAGGGCCGCAGAAGCAGGCGGGATGGCGAGTCCACTGTTTCCCTGGAATATTCAGTTTTTTTAGGTCTTCGTGAACCTGTCTTTCAAGGGTATCCAGAGAGGCAAAAGCGGGTGCGCAAACGAGGACAAGAAACGAGCAACACCAAAGGGCAATGGACGAACGCGCATGGACGAACAACCATGGACAAATGGACAAATGAACAAGAGTCTTCTTGCCTCGTCCATAGCTCACAGTGTTGCTCGTTCCTTCCATGTGCATTCGTCCATCGCCCTCTGGTGTTGGTCGTTTTCTGTCCATTTTTTTCCATTTTTCTCGGTTTTTGCGACGTTTTTGATAGTATCGGCTTGGTACATTATGGTAAAATATTGATTTTTCCCATACGATAAAGAAATATAAGGATGCCACATGAATCGAAAACCCACACGCTTTGATACCGTCGGTCAAAAGTACCATCATTTTAAGGTTTCCCGGGTTATCGACATTCCTGAGTTGCAATGCCACTTGGTTGAACTTGTCCATACTCCTTCTGGTGCACATGTGATGTATATTGGTAACGACGATCCTGAGAACCTGTTTTGCTTGTCATTTCAAACGATTCCCACAACATCCAATGGCGCGGCTCATATTTTGGAACATACCGTGTTGTGCGGCTCGAAGAATTTTCCGGTGAAAGATCCTTTTTTTGCTATGCAGCGCCGAAGTTTGAATACATTTATGAATGCTCTAACGGGTTCAGATTTTACTTGCTACCCCGCTGCAACACAGGTGCCCAAAGACTTTTATAACTTGTTGAGTGTTTACATCGATGCTGTATTTCATCCGAACCTGAACGAGTTGAGTTTTATGCAGGAAGGGCATCGCCTGGAATTTGCTGATCCGACTGATCACTCTTCTCTGCTCGAGTATAAGGGAATTGTTTTTAACGAAATGAAAGGAGCTTTGAGCTCCTCATCGGCGCGTTTGCACGAGGCTGTCAATGAGGCATTGTTTCCAGGTCTTACCTACGGGATTAATTCCGGCGGGGATCCTAAAGATATTCCTTCAATGACTTACCAACAGCTGCTCGACTTTCATCGCGAGTTTTATCACCCAAGCCGTTGCCTATTTTTCTTTTATGGTGACATGCCGTTGGAAGGGCATCTGGATTTCATTGAAGAAAAAATTCTTAAGGGGATTTCACCTGTTCTTCCGATACCGCCCATCCCCTTACAAACTCGTTTTACAGAGCCCCGTCGTTTGGTTAAACGTTATCCAATCGCTGACGATGAAGAGATAGAGAATCAGGCGCTTATAGCTTTTGGGTGGCTGACATGTCATATTCTGGAGCAACAGGAACTGTTGGCTTTGAATATTCTGGAAATCGTTCTCATGGACACCGATGCCTCGCCGCTTAAAATGGCGTTGTTGAGATCCGGTTTATGTAAGCAGGCATCTTGCTATATGGATGGTGAAATATCCGAGGTGCCTGTGGTCATTTCTGTTAAAGGGTGCCGAGCAGAAAGTGCTGACATTCTGGAATCCCTGATTCGGGAGACTCTCGCTGGTATTATAGAGACAGGGATTCCGCTGACATCGATAGAGAATGCAATCCACCAATTGGAATTTCACAGAAGTGAGAT
>JBAWVE010000213.1:0-3567 GCA_037147435.1 Parachlamydiaceae bacterium | reverse complement strand
AAAGATTTTTGATTACTTTGTGCTACCCATTTTCGTTCTATTTTGAACCATGCCGTAAAACTTATGATTAGACGATCCCTGAGATCAGCCTCTTGGGTGAAACGAGTCGAAAGCCTCTTGTAGGTGAGAACGGCTGATATGGGTATAGCGGTCTGTAGTGCTAATGCTTGCATGTCCAAGCATCTCCTGAATCACGCGCAAATCAGCTCCATTGTCCAGTAAATGAGTGGCGAATGAATGACGCAAGGTATGAGGAGAAATATTTTTAGTGATCCCAGCTTGTTTACCATAATTTTTAATCATCCGCCAGACTGTGGAGCGATCAATTCGCTGCCCTCGCTTATTGACGAATAGCGCAAGCTGTTTTTCGCTGTCAAAATTCCCCCTAAAATGGAGCAGATAATGATCAATCGCGCTGATAGCTTCTTCGCCGATAGGAACAATCCTCTCTTTGCTCCCTTTTCCCATGACGCGCACCGATAACTCATCAACGCTGTAAAGATCCAGCGAACAGAGCTCTGAAACTCGAAGGCCGCTAGCGTAGAGAACCTCTAAAATTGCCCGATCGCGTGCCCCAGAAAAAGTTAAAGGGTCTGGCTGCTTCACCAGCAAGTCGACTTCCTCACAAGTCAATACATCGGGGATCAGTTGCCACAGCTTAGGTGTTTGCAAATAAAGAGCGCGATTGATAGTAATCACACCCTCACGGGATAAAAAACGGAAAAACATTTTTATAGCGGCTAGCATACGGCAAATGGAAGCGCTTGCATACCCGCGTTCCGACAAGGAGGATAAAAATGCAATGATATCGTTTGTTTCTACAGCTGCAATTGATACGATTGAGTTGTCCTTTAGAAATGTGACAAAAGACTCCACATCGCGCCGATATGCCTCTACCGTATTTTGCGCCAACCCCTTTTCTGAAGCTATATATGAAAGAAAATCGTCAACAAGATGTTCCATAATAAAATTTAGCCTTGATCATCTTTTCGGTCAGAGATTTACAGGATAGGCAGGATATAGCGGCAGGATTTTTATGGGGATGAGTTTTGAGGGATGGAAATTGGGGTATTAGTATAACCTACACTAACACTCCAATTTCCATCCCTCAAAACTCATCCCCATAAAAATCCTGCCGCTATATCCTGCCTATCCTGTAAACGTCCCACACACAACACGCCGTCACACAAATGCAGCCATTCTGCAAAATTGTGACCGAAAACTTACCCTATGCGGGTGATGAATACCTAAAATTTCTTTAGTGCTGAAATTTTTTAGCTAAGTCCACCTGCAAAGTGTCCATTTTCAACTGAGAAAGCTCTACCTTCGGAACGCATAACATCTCCTCGGTTTCCGCCACTTCATAAAGAAGGACTGGCTGATTGTTCCGTTTGAGCTCCTGCCTAAAAAATATAAGGCGGCGGCGGGCCAGGTACAGCGATAAGACAAAAGCCTCTTCTTTGACCAGCTCATCAGCAGCGGTGGAAGACAAAGCTTCTTTAAGGAGATACAAAGCACGGTCATCCCTTTTCTTGGGAAGCTCGGAAACAGCTTTTTTGAGGGGGACAGACGATTTCCATGAACTGCTTCTTTCCTCACGCTTACTGAGTTGCTGCCAGCACAACGGACAATAGTCGTGACGATCATATCCGCCATCCGCTTCCCGTGCTGCAATGACGGAATAATACTCCATCCCTGGAGTGATCAGTTCCCCCCCATGCGCACATGTTGCTGCACGTTTTGGAATGGCAATCTGAAATATCATAAGGACTCCAACTGGTTTATAAAGGCATCGCCTAAGGGGTAAGGTGGATTTTTCTGAGCATCGGCAAATCTGGCAATCAATTGACTTGCCAGCACTTTGCCCAACTGGACGCCTTCCTGGTCAAAAGAGTTAATTCCCCAAATGAATCCTTCGAAAGCCACCTTATTTTCAAAATATGCCAAGAGGGCTCCCAGGGCATATGGAGTTAATTGGCTTCCGAGAAGGATATGCGATGGACGATTTCCCGTAAATTGCTGATTGGGATTTTCGCTCTTTTGTCCTGTCGCCAAGGCAATTGCTTGGGCAAACAGGTTCGAGAGCAACTTCTGCTGTAAGGTCGTCCCCTGGAAAGTATGGTCCTCACTGCATTGGCTCTTTTTAAATCCTACAAACTCGAGAGGAATAATGTCGGTTCCTTGATGGATTAACTGGTAGAACGAATGTTGCGCGTTGGTCCCGGGCTCACCCCAAATGATCGGTCCGGTATGGAAGTGAACGAGATGACCTTCCTGGTCGATATGCTTGCCATTCGACTCCATTTCCACCTGCTGGATATGCGCTGAATAGCGGGAGAGGGCTTGGGAATAAGGGATCAGCGCGAGAGTTGGGTAATGGAGGAAATTGCGGTTCCATAGAGATAAGAGCGCACCCAACAACGGTAAATTAGTCCTGATATCATTCGTCAACGCTGTTTTATCCATCGCGTTAGCGCCCTTTAGCAACTGCCAATAGACGTCAAATCCAAAGGCAAAACTTAGCATCACCCCGCCAACCATCGATGTCGTTGAGTAACGTCCTCCAATCCAGTCCCAAATATAAAAACTCTCCAGATAGCGCTTGTGATCATCCATAGGGCTGCCTTGTGACGTCACCGAAATAAAATGATTTTCAGGCTTTAATCCGGCAGCGATAAAACGGGCACGAACAAATTCTTCATTGGAGCGTGTTTCCAGGGTCGTTCCTGTTTTAGAGACGACAACGACGAGTGTTTTGGCAAGGTCAACATTTTTCAGAGCCATAGCCGCATCATCGGGATCGACATTGCTGATAAAATGAACGCGCCTGCCTTGTTTCAGGAAAGGCTCTAAAGCAATGTAATGGGCGCGGGGCCCCAGGTCTGATCCGCCGATTCCTATGCTAATCAAATCTGTGAATTTTTGTTCCCGATCAATGCCAGCAATAAACGTCTTTAGCTTCTCGACCTCTTGCCTGGCTTGGGTCGTGGCGGCAACAGCATTCACAGCCGGGTTTGGATGATCAAAAAAGTCTCGCGTCGCGGTATGCAAGACAGAACGGTTTTCCGAGGGATATCCCTGAATGAAATTAAGAATTTCGCCTGCCTGCATACGTGTCATCTTGGACAACGCCCCAGCTTCACCAGCAAGCTCAACCAAAGCCTCCATGACGTCTTCTGTCACTCGCTCTGTCCCATACAGTAACCGATAACCGCATGATTCCGCAACCAATTGTGCCAACCTCTGAGGGGTAAGATTCGCCTCCACGGTCAGATCAATCGGATGGCGCGCCAGTGCCTCCAATTTCTTTGCAGCAGGAAGGTCCATAAAATGAGTAATGCCTTTCGAATCGATACGGATATGTGATGTTGACATACTTTTCTCCTGATACGGGTAATGTGCTCTTTGCCCCCCAGACTACCCGATCGCTGCCCAAAATACAAGAGCCTTGACAGGCTGTGATTCTGAATATTCCAACCTCTAATCTCAGGTCCCCACAATTCCGTACCCCTAAAACGGCATGGTTCAAATGAAGGTAACACTTTTGGATGGCCAAGATCACCTGAA
>JBAWVE010000212.1:0-3571 GCA_037147435.1 Parachlamydiaceae bacterium | reverse complement strand
GTTGAATCGTACCTGATGTTGTTTTGAGAAACCTTGGGATCATTTGATTTCCTCAAGATCATGTCCTCTGAGCCCACAAAATGGTCAAGGCAGAGCGCATCCCGGAGGGATGTTCACACGTTAGCCCAGGCTGTAGCGTGTCCCGGAGGGACTAGCAAAGCCTGGGAACATCAAAGAAAAAGACTCGAGCCCCGGAGGGCCGACACAAAACCACAGCTAAAAACATGTAAAGTATTTGGTTGATAGTTATGGGTAACGACAAGGGTTGTTACCCACAATTATCAATCTAATATTATAATGATAACCTTACATGGTTGTGTGTCGGCCCTCCGGGACTCGGTTTTATTCTTTGATGTTCCCAGGCTTCACTTGTCCCTCCGGGACAGCGTCTCAACCTGGGCTGAGATCTGTCAACCCTCCGGGTTTAATCGTCACACTAAACCCGAAGGGTTGACAGATCTCAACCTAGGCTGAGATCTGTCAACCCTTCAGGTTTAGTGTGACGATTAAACCCGGAGGGTTGACACACGTTAGCCCAGGCTGTAGCGTGTCCCGGAGGGATGAGTGAAGCCTGGGAACCATCCACCACCATAATCAAGCCCCAGCGGGGCGTTACAGGATCGCGCCAAAAATCATTCTCAAGAACTATATATACGATGCCTAGTGTAAAAAAAAGTACTTTTACTAAATCGAGTTCCGGAGGGCCGCCACAAAACCGCGCCACTAATTCTTCCTACGAGCCATATTTTTGACCGATAGTTTTCACTGCAGGGGTGACCAAGGCCGTTTTAATCATACCAAGACTAATCCGGACAACCTTATCGCTATTTCCGCTATATAGTCCGTGAAACCAGAGTTAACTCTCTTCAGGCCTTATACTCTCTAGTCTAGGTCTCTCCCCCCCCTATCTAAGGATGCCTCCAAGCTCTCTAAATAATTCTTAACTCCGTCTCCCCTATCCAGAGGATTATAACATAAACGGGCGCACGAATTTTTAAAACTCTCTATTTCATCAGGATTTCGATTTAGTTTTTTTAAAAATTCATGTTCAATATAAGTAAGTAGTTTATCATCTTTACCTTTTGAACTATCCCATACTGTTACAAAGTTCTCGGGGGTTAGCGATGATTTCTCTGTCCCATTTGTTGTGTAAAGCAAATCTTCAGCCAGCCTCTGCTCCTCCTCTTTTGTCGATAGGAATAACGGTTTAATAAACTTAAATGCCCATTTAAATATATCTTGATTATGCAGGGGGGTATTCCCCCTACCGTCCCTTACGGTAAGTAAATCTTTAAGTAAGTCACGATCCTTTGGGTTAGGCGATTTGGATAACTCTTTAAGCCACGGTAATGCAGCACGAAAATTATCTATATCATGCAGGGGGGTGCGAAGTTGTGTTACATTCCCTCCCGCGCCGTTTAAGAAATCTTCTTTTTTAGAAAGCAGATCTTTAATGAATTGATGAGTAGACGTATCTTTGGCTAATTCCTTAAGCAATGGAAACGCCTTAGCAAAATTCTTTGGCTTGAAAAGCGACAATTTTTGATCAACCTTCGCCCCTGGTTTAGTTGTGCCATTTACCACTGAAAGAAACACTGCATTCAATAACTTTTTGCTGACTTTATGCATTTTGAATCCTTCATTAACGCGCATTGCGTTGTAGGTTTTCAAAATAAGTGCCGCTGCTTCTATGTTTTTAGCAAAAACTTCTTTTGATACGGTAGGCAGTAAGGGCTCCTGCTCGCCGCGTTTTCCCATGGAATTACGCAAACTTACAAATATAGAGGTTATTTTTCTATTCGTAGGTGCTAGGCTATCTGCTATTTTATTCAGTCCTGCCTTTCTCAGGTCTGTCTGCACTTTCATAAAATCAGGTTCGTCGATTATTGGTGTGACACTCATATACCCTCCTAGTGTTAACTATATTTTGAATTATAATTTAAAATAAAATTTAATATCAATACAATAAATCTTTTAAATTTTTAAATAAATTGATTATTCAATAAATGTGCAATAAATAAATAAGAAAAACATCAATTACTCTATTAGGCATAATTCAAGAAATTTCTGTGAGTGGCGCTTGTCGTTACCCACAACTAAAAATTTGATTGACACTTGTGGGTAGCGACAAAGTAAGTGGAGCATGCCTGCGAGCGTAACGCAGGTGTGTGAAACGAACAAAAATATGAGTTAACAAGGGAGAGGCTGAGAGGCTGAGAAAAAGACGCGAAAGTCCGTGCGTTGCATGGACCCTTTACTGTACGAAATTAAACCAATAACGTTCTGACAAAACTCTCGAATTGTTCCTGGAAAAGGGCGATACGACCATTGGGTGATAATGGATAATTGTTCGGGGCAATGGAATTGGATTCCAGGACACGCGGGCATTTGACGCTTTCTGCAATCGAGTAGGCAAGCCCTTGATTGCCCACAAAAAGACGGCAGGAGTGGATGATATTAAGGAGTTGGTCAAAGCTTTTAACAGTCATTGCGTGGCATTCAAAACCCGTTTCAGCATTGAAGGATGAATACTCTTCGGGCAGTCCGATAAACACCAGATTTTCAGCATATTGAGCAAGGAATCTATAGTTGATGTAATCACTTCGCAGGCGATTCGTTCGAGAGACTAGAATGGTATTTTTGTATTCTGGCAACTTAGAGGCATCCATCCAGGGTTCAAAAAGATCTATCCATATGTCTGTACACAGCTGGTACCACCCTTGAATCAATCCTATACGATGCTCGAAGGGAAGTCTTCGAAAAGAACTTAAATCCACTGCCTGATCAGGACACGCAGGTCCGATGCTGACATCGGCAATGTAGGTTTGCATTCTGAGTGCTGGTTCCAACTGCTCGGCAATTCTTTGATTTAGCAACACATTTTTCAAGGGATGAGCTTCAGGGTACATCACAGGGATATCTGTCTGCAGATGCAAGTGCACCTTTTTTCCGGTATGCTTCCAAAAAGCTTTTAATAGGGCACAACTAAAAATGATGTCGCCTGCATTCCCCGAATGGCTAAAGAGCGGCTTTTCTCCTGGCGCAGACAACGAAGTAATATTGAACGCAGACAATAGGAGAGGGGGTGGAGGAATTTGCTGCGGCGCTAATTTGGACCGGATCTTCCTGACAATTCTATGGCCTATATTCATGAGATGTACCCTTTGTCAATACAGGTTAATTTTGCCGGTACACCTCATAAAGTGGAAGCAAAATCGGGCAAGGGTCAAATGAACGTCACACAACAAGGCTGAAAAAAGCTACGGGCTTGCACGTCCTTTTCTTTTTTGCTCTTTTTTCGGCATGGTTCAAAATAAGGCTATTTTGGGTAACACAACAGAGATTATTTCTGAGCCTTTAATGTCTCTCTTTTTTGCTCTTTTTTCTCTCATTCTGTAGCCCATACCAAGTGGAGCGAGCCTGCGAGCGGAACGCAGGTATGGGAAACGGAAAGAAACAAAACTAAACCAGGGACTGGTTCCTCTTTTTATCTTTGTAGTAAAAACAAAAAAGAGGAACCAGTCCCTGGTTAGGCTCGTGCCTACGAGGTACCCACACCCGCGTTCCGCTC
>JBAWVE010000211.1:0-3609 GCA_037147435.1 Parachlamydiaceae bacterium | reverse complement strand
CTTAGTTCAGGTGATCTTGGCCATCCAAAAGTGTTACCTTCATTTGAACCATGCTTGGAAAACCGCGCCAAAGCCACATCCACTAGAATCCCTAAATTTATTCTACTCGCTGAATAGCTCTTCTGATTTATAAGGGGGAGTAATACTGGGTATGAATTGTATGTATTTACCTTTATGATTTTGGCTCTTTGGTTGGGTGACAAGGCCTGAAGCTAGGACGTCAGGAAAAGACATAGAATTGGGAATTTTATGATCAAACCAATGTAATGCTGTAGTTTTAACTTTTCTATTCTGTTCTTCAGGTAGCGAATTATTCCAGAGAACCTGTTTGATAATACGGTTTTTTTTAGAGACAGCTTCTTCAACAGTTTGGATTATTTCAGATGTATAAAGGATAATTGTAATTGGTTTATTCCGCAAATTTTCCATTTTGTTCTTAGCGACATTCGTAATGTAGGGGAGGAGAATATGAAAGATGATGTTTTTGTCTTTGAACTTTTCCTGCAACACATGATGCGCTGCAGAAATATTATTAGCCATTTGGTTTCCGGAATAAGACGCATCATCAATAATTACATAGTCGGTCGCAAACCTCTCATCCTTTTCGTCTGTATTTAACAGAGCTGAACTTAAGCAATTAGCACCATCTTGGCCTAGGCGTACATATGCAGAGGCCTTAAAGCCATATGCCATAGCGATTGTAGTCACCCACTGTTGACTTTTATTTGGTTCGACAAAAGCAACATATGATTTTTTACCAACATTGTTGATGAATCTATCAACTGTCTTTTTAAGATTATTTTTAAATGCTTCATAAGAGACGTGAGTAATTTTATGCTGTAAATCTTTAAGAGGTCCTATATATTTCTCTTCATGAAGACTAACCCATTCTTTATAAATGGCTTCGTTCATTTTTTGTTGGCTAATTTCGGGGAAAGAGATATTCATGTTATCAACCTCTCCGTCATAGGCTCCAATAATTTGTATGTTTGATGTAATATTCATTATCTCGACTTTGTACATTTTTTGAGTTCATCCTGCCTATCCTGTAAACCTCCGACCGAAAAGGTGATCAAGGCCGAAATTTATTACGCGGGCTTATGCCTTACTCTGCAATCTTAATATTTTTCGAGATATTGTACCAGATCCATAAAAAGTATTGAATTTCATTCGGAAGAGATTTACCATGTAGGATCGATCGAATCATACACATTTAGAGTCATACACATTATGCAGCATGGTAGAACCAAAGTCATCATCGGCAACTGGAAAATGAATAAATCGATTGCTGAGACGCACATTTACGTCTCAGGTCTCGGTATGGCATCATCCACTCGTTCCTGTCAAGTGGGTCTTGCTGTCCCCTTTACAATGATTTCTGCTGCGGCTGAGGCGGCGAAAGGAACGGCTATACTCATCGGAGGTCAGAATGGATCCGACCACGAAGAAGGGGCTTTTACAGGGGAAGTCTCATGCTTTATGCTAAAAGACGCCGGTGCCTCATTCGTTTTAATCGGGCACTCAGAACGACGACAATTGTTTCACGAAGATAATGATCTTGTGAATAGAAAAGTAAAAATGGCTTTGCGTGCGACAATACGGCCTGTCATATGTGTTGGCGAAACAGAGGAACAGCACCAATCAGGGCATACCCACTCCGTTCTGCATACGCAGCTGATCGAAAGCCTAAATGGATTGACTCCAGACGAAGTAGGGGCCTCCATCATTGCCTACGAGCCCGTTTGGGCCATCGGCACAGGTAAGTCCGCGACTCCTGAAATTGTGGAAGCCACCCATCTCCATTGCCGTTCGATCATTGCCAAAGAATGGGGAAAAGATACGGCAGATCGCGTGACCATCCAGTATGGTGGCTCCGTCAAGCCGGAAAATGCCGAGACATTACTGAGGCTGCCCAATGTGGATGGTTTGCTCGTTGGGGGAGCGTCTTTAACAGTAGAGTCCTTTAACAAAATATTGAGTCTATAAGCTTTAAGTGAAGGAATAACCATGGGAACTTTTTTATATTTTACAGCGATTGCATTGTTCATTTTATTGTCCGTGCTGCTGTGTTTCATTGTATTAATCCAGGAGAGTAAAAGTTCAGGCCTCGGCGCCTCTTTTGGCGGGGCAGCCAGCGACTCCATTTTTGGTACATCTACAGCTGATGTTCTAAAAACATTTACTGGTTGGTTGGCACTCATCTTCTTTGCGTCGTGCATTGTTCTGTCCCTGTGGACGGCCTCACTTGCGCGCTCAAAACAAGTGCAAGTCTCTCAGTTTCCGGTAGAAACAATTGAGTAACCAATAAATTCGTTTTTGAACAGACATACGAAAGAAAATATAACTTCAAGGAGAAACTATGCTCTCTAAAAACATTGTAAATCATTTCAAACATTACACATTTGCTGTCACTCTCATGACATGCGTTTTCCTTACCCATTCTCAAACGATTGCCTCTAGCGATGAGTCAATTTCTGGCGACCCGATGCTTCGAGAGTGTGTTTCAGGGAAATTTAACAAGCCAAAAAGAACCCCGCAAAAAGATGATTGGAAAAAAACCAAAGAAGATAAAAAGAAGAGATTCCGGGAAGATAAAAAGAAAAACAGATTCGATAACAACAAGTTGCGTGTACCAGAACCTAAAGTGATTAAGAGTTACGCAAGAGGCGATTTTCAAAACGTTCCTCTCGACCTAAAACTCATTGAAAAACTCGTACCAACCAACAAAATTTTTATCGAAGTGGGGGCTAACGATGGCTTAAACCAGTCTAACACGAAGCTTTTAGAAGAAAGCTATGGATGGACAGGAATACTCATAGAACCGAGCACTGTTTTATATGAAAAACTTTGTGGAAATCGACCAAATTCACAGTGCTTTAATTGTGCCCTGGGATCTTTCGAAGACCATAACACACTCATGTACGGTGATTTTGACGGTAATCTCATGTCCAGTATTAATGGAACACGATTGGGAAGAGAAGCTGAAAACGTTACACAGGTTAGAAGTTTGCAGTCAATTTTAGATGAGGTTGATGTCCAACATATTAACTTCTTCAGCCTAGATACGGAAGGGTACGAATTTAATATTCTTAAAGGCATCGATTTCAATAAAACAACGTTCGATTATCTTCTCATAGAAACATACTCCCATAATCATCAAGAAATTATCGATCTTCTCTCAAGTCACGGTTATGAAATGGTCGAATGTTTTTCAAATTACAGTAAAGAAACAAATCCCGAATGGGACGGATTACACAATGATTACCTATTTCGCGCAAAGCAAAATGACCTTCCAGATTCAGTCGATGTTCAAGAGAACTCAAAAAAATGGGGCTTTGATCACCTTTTCGGTCAGAAGTTTACAAGATAGGCAGGATTTTTATGGCATGGTCTAAAATAAAATGAAAATGGGTAGCACAAAGTAATCAAAAATCTTTACCCCTGCAGCAAGGTACAAGCGAATTATCCCTAAGATTTAGAAAGCTATAATCACCTGACCGAAGAGGATTTTCGGTCAAAAAAATAAAATAACAGGATTGGCAGGATGGGTAGGATAAGCAGGATACCTTCGGTCGACCAGTTGAGCTTTGCCTTAGAAAATAAAATATT
>JBAWVE010000210.1:0-3629 GCA_037147435.1 Parachlamydiaceae bacterium | reverse complement strand
GACTTTTTGACTCATGCTGTCATACGTCGTTACCACGCTGTAAGATCCGATCGACTGTCCTTCGTAAATCACATCATTGGTCTGAAGAACAGAATTCCCCCTGCCATCATAGCTTAACGTAGATTGCGCGAGTATCGTACCATCTTGGCTGTAATGCGCGGTGCGATGCAGGCGCTGCAAGATGTCGTAGACCTCTTTGGTTTTTCTTCCCAATGGATCGATAGTGTCTTTTTCCAAATGGTCGGAATAGTAATAAGAAAAGGTTGTGCGGTTGCCGCAAGGATCAGTAATAGCGATAGGCAAGCTCAAGGCATTATAGTCTGTTCTTGTTTCAGAAATGTGGTCTGCATCCAAAAAGGTTTTTTCTGAAACACAGTTTCCATTGCAGTCATAGGAATATGCAGTCTTTTGATACACTTGGCCGACAAGATCTTCTATGCGTTCCTCTACAACACGATCGAGATAATCATATTCTTGCACTTCTACCGTAGAACCACAGATCGTTTTCGTCAACCGGCCCAAGGAATCGTAGGCATAAGACGTTAATTTATCGCCTTGCGATTTCGCAATCAGTCTTTCAGCAGCGTCATAAGTGTAAAGTGTGGTGCAGCCTTTGGCATCGGTTTCCGATAATAACAAAGACCCTTTGTAGGATTTTTGAGTAGTTTTGAGAAGCGTTCCCTCCTGACTGTAGATCCTTGCTGATGTCACACGTCCCTTATAGTCGACAACATAATCCGTACGCAAACCATCCCGTTCTACATCCTGGACGAGGTGTCCAATCATATTGTAGACACAGCGTTTCGTTGTTCCGTCGGGATAATGGATTTCTAAAGGCTTCCCGTAGAGGTTGTAGACTGTTCGTGTGGCATATCCTTCCTGGTCGATCTGACAGATAATATTGCCCTGAACATCGTATTCCTTTTTGATTGTATAACCACAAGGATCAGTTGATGCTTTCTCTCGAGAAGCAAGATCGTACTCAAATGTAGATTGCTGACCAAAGTGATTCGTCATGCCGATACGATTGGCCAAGGCATCGTAACGATGTGCAGTGACGAACGTCTGTTGGTCAACATGCTCGATTTCCTTTACCAGGTTGTCGGCGGTATCGTAGACAAACTCAACCTGACGACCGCTTCCTACTTTTTCCTGATAGACCTTGTTGCTATTGCCATCGTAACGATAGAGGGTTTTAATGCCCATGGCATCCGTTTCGGAGATCAATTCTCTTCGGTCACTGTACTCGTAATACCGGCTGTAGCAATAGGCTTCCTGCCCGTTGAAGACTTTCTCTTCCACAAGAAGGTCGCCGTGACCATAGATCCTTTCCATGCGCTTCAAAACGGTTTTACACCCTGTTTTTGGATCGAAACAACTTTCTTGAACGATTTTTGGCAACGTCACTCCAGGTTGATTCGGATTCAATTGTGGAGTGATCTCGGTGCTGTTGCGATAGGTGACGCCACGCAAATCGTTTTCCGCATCACCGCACCCGTCATCGTGAAGAGTTTCAACAAGAATGTTATTGCCGTCGTACCGGCAGAACTCCCGTTCGACTACCTGCTGATTGTACATCGTCAGTTTGCTTGTCATCAGATTGCTGTTTGGCGCATAGGTATAACGAATCGACAGGCCCTCGGGGTGTTCCTCATGAATGAGCAGATTGCGTCCATCATTCGAGTATTGATACCGAATCACATAAGTGTCTTGGGAACCAAGTTGACGAATAGTTCCACTCACTTTGGCTTCGATGACATTCCCCTTCCCGTCATAGGCATATTCTCGCTGGATCACCGGACGTTCTTGAGTATCAGCCAAAACTTGTTTAACAAGTTGCCCTTTGCCATCCCAATCAAACCGGTGAACACGATCTGATTCTACCAGTTTTACTAATCGTCGATGATTGTAGTAAAAGCGCTGCGTGCCGCCGTTAGCGTTAGTCACGGTCGTGTGATCTGGATGATAGTCAAATGAATAGAGAGGTACTCCAAGACCCGATTTCCACAACTGCTTTACTCGCTCGTGATTGTCGTAATTGATTTTGATGAATCGACCATCAGGACGCTTGACTTCCTTCGTGCTGAACAGAGTGCAAGTATAGTGAGATCGCGATAGAGCATCATATTCTGATGTCGGCAGGTGTTTTCCTGTGACTCTTTCGAGGATGTTCTGACTGAATTTCACGGAGGAGTAAGACAACAGCGAGTTGTTTTTTGCCGTGCCTTTTTTTAGTTTTTGATGGTAACAGACAGACTGACCATTACTTGCATGGATTTGAACGTCGATCTTTCCTTGAGTAAAATTTACCCAGTTCAGGGTGAGAGACTGACTTGGGTTTGTTGTCCAAATCCGCTTGAGATGCAATGTTTTGTTATTAATGTAGCTGTAATGCTTGTGGTTGCCGTTAGGACTATCCTCTCTAACTAAACGATATAATGCTGTTGGAAACTCAAAGCGAAAATAGGCGTAGTGCCGTTTGGTGCCATCGCCCAGTGTCACGACAAAATTATCATCATCTCCTTCGACTTGCAAAGATAGGAGAGACGGTTCGCCATTGAGTAACGATTCACAGCAATTAGTGTAGCCGCAGTTGAAGAACTCTGAATCAACGCCTCCTTTGTATTGCTTCTTACTCTTTTTAGCTGACTTAACTCGCTGAACAGTACACGCGACCTCAAATCCAGCACGTTGCTCCACCCTTAAGTTTTGTTTGCCTCCTTCTGAATCAAAAGAGAGAAGGAGAGGGCACGACAATCCAACACCGTATCCGATTTCGCTCTCGAAGTGATGACCTCCATCGTAGTAGCGATTCAGTTCCAGAGGATCAGATCCCTGGATTTGGATGTCCAGGTCTTTTTGAACCAGCTTGCCGTTGTAGGCATCGACGACATCATCGACGAGTGAGAGCGCATCATTTTCAGAAGTGACATAAGGAAGAATAGCTTGCTCAGCGGACAGGTTCGCAAACGAGAATAAGCAGATGAATAGTAAGGATAGGTATCGCATAAGTCCTTGAATCAAGGTTGAAAAAGGAAAAAGTGTAGCTGGCTTCATGATTATTTAGCAATGATCTGATCAGTTACAGAATTCGCCTCGACTGATTTCTTGAATTTTCATTTCAAGATAACTTTTCGCTAGTGTTTTCTAGAAAAACGGTTTTTACCTGCCACAAATACCAGGAAGACCATATTGAAAACAAAGCGAATGGGAGAAATAAAATTGTCCCCGGGCGAATGTTAGTATGATATTCCCTAAAAATGATGAATGTAAAAGAGTACCACCACAAAGCGTTTGCCATTTGTGCTGCAAGCCACCCTATTAATCGATGTTTTTGAAGCCATATGGATCCAATGATGAGGAAAGGAACCGACCAAAGTAGATCTGCTATACCCAGACCATAGGTAACAGTAAGGTCGGCTCTATCTATGTCCGAAATAGTAGTCGATAAACGAGGTAAGCGCAAGAATACAAATGTCCAAAAAATAACATGAAAGATCGCTGCAATCCCATTTACGAAGGCTACTAGTTTAATCCCTTGAGTAAATTTAGCGATGTGTTGATTTGTTGCATCCATTAAAATATCCTTTTTATCGTGTTTTCAGAAGATTTTACTGAATAGCGGAGTT
>JBAWVE010000209.1:0-3644 GCA_037147435.1 Parachlamydiaceae bacterium | reverse complement strand
GATCTTGGCCATTCAAAAGTGTTACCTTCATTTGAACCATGCCCTTTTTTCTCTCCTTTTGTAGCCCACACCCAAGTCATACTTGTACCCACGAAGTGTGGTGCGGGCGAATGATTGATCACCTCTGAACTACATCCGTTAATACTTCAATTCCCGGAAGAGTGCCGAATTCGATGTATTCGAGAGAAGCCCCTCCCCCTGTCGATAAATGAGTCATCTTATCAGCGACTCCCGCAGCCCGAACAGCGGCGATGGAATCGCCCCCACCCACAATTGACGTGGCTTTAATCTGAGAAAGAATATGAGCGATTGCGTTTGTTCCTCGGGCAAATTCCGAGACTTCAAAAACCCCCACAGGACCATTCCATAATACTGTCGAAGCCACCCGCAACTCCGCGGCGTATGCCTGGACCGTATCCGGACCAATGTCAACACCTTCGTAGCCGTCGGGAATCCCCTCAGCACATTTAATGACGTGATGGGGGGCACCTTCCTTGAGTTCGGTAGCAATAACAATATCTTTAGGAAGCAGAAGCCTGCCCTTGCCTTGATTGCTGAGAGCGATCAGTTCACGGGCACGATCAAGGAAGTCATCTTCGCAGATCGAATTGCCAATAGGAAGCCCTTGAGCTTTCATGAATGTGTATGTCATCCCCCCACCAAGCAGGACAGCATCAGCCTTTTCCATAAGCATTCTGATGACACCGCACTTTGTGGAAATTTTTGACCCCCCGATGATTGCATAGAAGGGACGCTTAGGATGCATCAACAGGTCGCCTAGAAACCTAATTTCTTTTTCCAAAAGAAAACCAGCTGCAGCCTTTCCAGGAAATGCTTTGGCAACAGGGACGATGGAAGCGTGAGCACGATGGGCAGCGCCGAAAGCGTCGTTAACATAGACATCGCCAAGAGAAGCCAGCTGCTGGGCAAAAATAGGGTCCTCTTCAGGATGCTCTTCAGCGCGATGGAACCGCAGATTTTCCACTAATAGTATTTGACCAGACTTCAATGTGTTGACTTTCTGTTCTACATCAGGTCCCACACAATCAGAAGCAAACAACACTTCTTTACTTAACAACTGGGAAAGCCGTTTGGCGCATGGAGCCAATGACATCTCCTGAACACGCTTTCCTTTGGGCCTTCCCAAGTGACTCATGAGGATGAGGGCTCCGCCGCGATCCAGAACATTACAGATTGACGGCAGCGTTGCAGTAATGCGTGTATCATCTGTAATGTTCTGCTTCTCATCCAGCGGAACATTAAAATCGACGCGCATCAAAACTTTTTTATCCTTTACAGAAAGATCTCGCAGTGACAACTTCGACATAATGCTCCCAGTTCTAGTGACTCCAAACTCCATTTAGTGAAAGAAACCACTCAAAAGCCGACTTAAATCCTGATAGGTCAGGAAAATAAAGAAAGCGATGAGTAACAAAGCAAACGGTAAAATTAATTTTTCCAATGTTTTTGGTGAAAGACGTTTTTTTGTGATCATCTCAACCAGTGAAAAAAGAATTGTCCCTCCATCCAACACAGGAACAGGCAGCAAGTTAAGCATCCCCAAGTTCAAGCTGATGGCGCCCAACCAAAAAAGAGCCTCCTTCATGCCTATCATCGAATGATCGTGAACGACTTGAACGATGCCGATAGGACCGCTGATCCACTTAGGATTGAGGCTGCCCGTCACAAGAGCTTTCAGGGTACGCCAAACCTCGGAGAACACCTGTCCAAACTGTGTGAATGGGGAAGGGTCATAATTGATTTTCCGGTCTTGTATAGCAGGAAGGCCAAGTAACAGCTGCTTTTCCTGAGTCTTTAATATACCTATCGCATGCGCACGCTTTTCAGGATCCTCTATGTTCTCAACTATTTTTTTCTGTTCCAGCAGCTCAGCAGCCAACCACGCCTGCTTTTCAGGAGTCGACTCAAAATCAGCGCGCATTTTAGGAGTCACTGGATGGAGGAGGACGTAAGGTCCAGCAGTATGGATAAGATGCCCCGTCCCAATGCTATTGGCAATGGTGCTAATATCGTTCCAATTGATTTCCTCATCAAAATCTGCATCAGCCTGTTGAGATGAAATCCTCTTAAGCATGGCCGGATCTCTTTCGACGATGATATTCACTTGATGGTGCTGCAATTTTGAAAGTAACTCATAGGATGTCTTAACAGGCATCCCATCAACAGCAATGATTTTATCTTTTGGCTGCAATGGAGCTTCATTAACATCAAAAGCATGAAGAGGAAACGTCTCAAGTTCATTTTCCTTGTCGATAAATTTAATTTCATTTTCGACTACGCAGTTGTTTGTCAAGTTATAGGGGATTGCATAGAGCTTTTGCAACTTGACGCTATTCAACCCGGATTCATATTGCCAGTCAGTCATTTCATCCTTGAATTCAGAATCCATTTTCAACTCTTGAACCAAAACGCGCGGGACACGCACCAAGAGGCGGTTGCCCTTGCGGAAAATAGTCAATAGAACACGCCCATCATTCAATAGGTGGCTCAACTGTTGATTGGAAAAAACAAGACTACCATCGACCCAAATCACCCTATCGCCGTACTGAATTCCACTGTGTTGCATGGGAGATCCCTCAGGCAGAGGATTCTCCTTCCCTCCTGGCAACTTCTCATAGATAATGTAATTGGCAGAACTGAGAATCCCCGTCGTCACAATCCCCTTTTCAACAGCACTGGGATGCGAATAAGGTTTTACAGTTAATTCAAAGGATTCTTTGTGGCGTGTGACGTAATCAACTTTATCCCCATCAATAATCAACTCGTTTCCGGCGGTCATTGGAGCATATAAATGATCTTTAGAGCTCACATATGACTGTTGGTTATAGGCTGTGATTTCGTCTCCTGGACGCACTCCGGATGCATATAAATCGGATTTAGGATCTACCCAGCCAATCTTATGCGTGTATTCAGCAAAGTTTTTCTCTCTCCCGCCTGTAGCCCAAATGGCTGCGAAAAAAACGAAAGCAAGAACCAGGTTGACAAAAGGTCCGGCAAAAGCCACTTTAATGCGATCAAGCGGCTTTTTACCGAAAAAACCATCGGCAATTTCATAGGGATCGCGTTCACCGCGAGGATCTTCCCCTGCAATTTTTACATAGCCGCCAAAAAGGAGCCATCCGATCTGCCACTTCACCCCATTGCGTTCCCATGTATAGATGGGCTTTCCAAACCCGATAGCAAACGTCTCAACACGCATTCCGACCCGGCGCGCCATAAAATAATGACCGAGTTCATGAAAGAAGATGAGAACGCTTAAACCAAAAATAGCAAAAAGGACGTAGAGTAAGCTGAGGATCATAATAAACCGTTACCTTATAGTTAAGATCAAATAATGACATGATTGTGTCAGAAACCAAAAAAAATATCCAGAAGGAGTTTCAAAATTCGCCAGCTCTCGTGAAGAAAATTCGCAGGAAAAAGTCGGTGATTTAAATATTTGAACGCGAAGATCGCGAAGGAAGCGAAGACAGAGCGAAGATTTTTCGGCCTTGAGCACCTTTTCGGTCAGAAGTTTATAAGATAGGCAGGATGTAAAATTCTGACCGAAAAAGTGATCAAGGCCGAGAATTTCGGCATGGTTCAAAATGGAACGAAAATGGGTAGCACAAAGTAATCAAAAA
>JBAWVE010000208.1:0-3660 GCA_037147435.1 Parachlamydiaceae bacterium | reverse complement strand
GTCCTCAAAAAGTTTTGGCGCGCTGCGCCATAACTTTTTGAGGACTTACGTTTTTCTTGAGCAAGCTCGCTAACGCCGTCATCAATATATTTTGATAACACAAAATCTAGAAAAGCTTGTTGGTTACTTTCATGATAATAGGAAAAGATTATATCTTTTGTTGCAGCAACCCTTTCTGATCGAGTAATGGGTTGAGAAGCAAATGCTACATAAGCCAAAACGTCATATAAATCGCTTTTTTCGGCATTGATCAAGCTTTTGATTTCATTGAGCTGATCGATGCCATAGCCTTTCTCTGATAACTTATCTAAGAGAGCTTTTCGAGTGTGTGGTATTTTCCAAATAGCTCTAAGTTCTTCTTCGTTTTTGAAGAATTCAGGGAGCTCGCCAAATAAGTGAGTAAGAAATTCAGTGGCCGAAAGCGGTTTGCCATCTGGACCCCAGAACGAGGTAGCCATCATATGTTGAATTGTACGCTCTTTTCCATCACTCAGCTTAATGATGATCTTTGGATTCTTTTCAGTAACGTCATATTTTCCTTCGGATTCTCTAACTTCCATCGCAGCGGTAGGTTGGAGGCTCATCCCTTTCGATGTGTTATCGATAGGCTCTCCATCCCACTCAGAATCATTAAAATGTTCATAAGCCTTTACAAAATCATAAATTGTAAAATAGTCCTTCCCGTCAAAAATCCTGGTACCACGGCCAATGATTTGCTTGAATTCGATCATTGATTTGACTGGTCTCATCAAAACAATATTGCGAACATTTCGGGCATCTACCCCAGTTGTCAATTTATGAGATGTCGTTAAAATAGTGGGAATCGTTTTTTCGTTATCTCGAAACGTTTCTAAAAATTGATCACCTCGTCCACCATCATCGGCGGTTACGCGCACACAATAATTAGGATCTTTGCTCGATTTCATCTGATTGATTAAATCACGAACTTCAAGAGCGTGCTGTTGGTTACGACAAAAGACAATTGTTTTTTCTCGTTGGTTAATCTCATTCATCATGAGCTTTACTCGATAATTTTCGCGGGCTTTGATTTTTATAGTTTTATTAAACTCATCTTCTCCATAGCGCTTGCCCTGCTCTACCTCTCCCTCTAACAATAGATCGTCTGTGGTATACACATATTCATCCAGTGTAGTTGAAAATTGCTTCACTTTAAAAGGCGTTAAGAATCCATCATTGATTCCTTCTTTGAGAGAATAGATGTACACAGGTTCGCCAAAATAGGCATACGTATCAATATTTCCCTTTCTTTTTGGAGTCGCTGTTAAGCCTAATTGCACCGCTGGTGAAAAGTATTCTAAAATTCCACGCCATGTACTTTCGTCATTGGCACCCCCGCGATGACATTCATCGATTACGATAAAATCGAAAAAATCTGGTGGGTATTCACCGAAGTAGAATGAATCGTCTTTGCCACTCATAAAAGTCTGAAAAATGGTAAAGAAAATACTCGCATTTTTGGGAACTGAGCCCATTTTTCCAATTTCTTTAGGATCAATACGTTTTAAAGCATCCTCAGAAAATGCAGAAAAATCGTTGTAGGCTTGATCTGCTAAATTATTACGATCTGCTAAAAATAGTATACGGGGTCGTCCTGTTCCATCACGCTTCAAATTCCAGCGACTTTGAAATAATTTCCAAGCAATTTGAAAAGCGATCGAGGTTTTTCCTGTACCCGTTGCCAGAGTAAGTAGAATTCGATTTCTTCCCTCAGCTATTGCCTGGAGTGTCCTTTCTATTGCAATATCTTGATAATACCGAACCTGCCAAGTACCACCTTTATCTTCACAAGGAATTTTAGCAAAACGATCTCGCCATTCATTTTGAGTGGAAAATGTTAAATCCCATAGCTCTTGCGGACTCAAGAAGTTGTTTACATGGCATTCATGGCCATTATCCATATCAATTTGGTAGATTCCGTCTCCATTAGTCGAATAGCTATAACGAACACTAAGTTTCTGTGCGTATTCTTTGGCTTGTGCAACACCCTTGGTTAATGGATCGTTACGTTTTTTTGCTTCGATAACCGCTAATTTTTTATTCTTATAGAAAAGCACATAATCGGCAGAGAGGGGTTGGCTGCGTTTGCCAAAACCTTGCAAGCGGCCAAGGGTAATAGGAAACTCGCGCCGGATTTGGCTTCCATCCACTACACCCCAGCCTGCGGCTTGAAGTGCGGGATCAATTAATTCAGCGCGTGTTTCAGCTTCGTTCATAAACTGCCCTTTAAGTTACCACTAAAGGCTTGTTGGAGCAGTGATTTTTTCAACGCATCTAACGCGGTTAGTTTGCGTTGGTAAATAGATTCCAATCGGTGGGTTTCTTTACTAAGAGAATCGAGCTGGGTGATAATTAATTCCTGTTCCTGTTTAGGGGGAATAGGGATCTGTTGTCCTTCAATAAACTCTTTCGAAACGCGCTTATGGCCAACAGCTCCAGTCATGTGCTCGGAGCCTTCTCTTCTAAATGCATCACGCAAAAGAAAGTAATAGAGCCATTCTTTGTGAACTGATGGGCCGGGGCGAAAGACAATATATTCACTCGATCCGAATCCAATACCATTGATAAGATTTGCAGCAATACCCAACTTCCCGTTCTCAAAACAAGGGGTTATTTTTGCTAGCAGTACGTCGTTTTCGGCAAAGAAAGTATAGCTCCCACTAACCTCGGACAATGGTCTCATTTGTTTTGGTACAAAATTTTTCTGATCAATCCCCAAGTCTTCCATCGGCACAAAAGACACTAAGTCCATATTGGAAAGACGGTTTCGAGCTTCCGACTTAGGTGGCTTGATTTGGCAAACATCAACAAGGCTTTTTATCTGCCATCCCTCATATCGCTGAGAGAAAATGGCATTGAGTTGGTTTTCAAAAATATTTCTAGCGTGTTTAAGGTTATTTTCTATATTGGTCTTAGCTGTGATGATACCTTCAAATGCTTCATCGAGAATTTCGACTATCGATTGCTGCTCGGAAAGCTGTTCAGGAAAACTCACGAAGAATTTTTCGGCTAAGGTTGAGCGCGCAAGTTCGGTTTGACCACCACAACCTTCACCAGCTTCTTTGATAGCATCTTCGATAACAACCATCATGTAACCAAAGAATTCGAGGTGAAACATTGAGGTCTTAGGTCTTACTATTGTGACGTGCGAATCAACTGTAGTCGGTTCTAGTGGTTCTTCACGGACTTGTGCTACACGGCCAAGGGTGCCCGTTCCTGTTGAATTGACCAGAACATCGCCTAGTTGAATGAAACGTCCCTCAATCACTTTTTTTTCGGACAGATCATGTCTTCGTGAAGGTTCGTAGTTGATTTGGTGATTGCGAATGCACTTTTGATTGAGCACACAAACACCGCCTTTTTCTAGATACTTAGGCGAGATGCCACGATTTAGGAGATCGCAGACATCTCCGAGTTTTTTTGTTTTCCAATCTCTAGTCATAGCAGCCTCTTGATATTCGCCAGTACCTCGGTGCTCTCAATGTCCAACGCAATCATTTCGTCCATAATCTCGAAAGGGGTACGATGTATAACTTTTTCAGCTTCATTTGGATTTTTCACAGAAAGGTCAAAGGTCGACTGATTGACAGCGGTTCCCGCTGAAAGAGCCTAAGTATATTTCGGACAGATAAAAAGACCGCC
>JBAWVE010000207.1:0-3665 GCA_037147435.1 Parachlamydiaceae bacterium | reverse complement strand
AAACTATCAACCCTTCGGGTTTAATCGTCACGCTAAACCCGAAGGGTTGATAGTTATTAGCCCAGGCTGAGGCGCTGTCCCGAAGGGACGAGTGAAGCCTGGGAACCAATACACGACCATAATCCAGCCCCAGCGGGGCGACACAAGATCGCACCCAAATCTTTCTCAAGAACCATATACATTAGCTAGCATTTTAGAGCTCCTTGCATTTCCTGTTGCCTAAGTAGAAATATGTCAAGAAAAAGATGTGGGTACAAGTATGGGCTGAGACGATGCTCCGGAGGAGCGAGTGAAGCCTGGGAACTATCCAAACAAACGATCGAGTCCCGGAGGGCCGACACAAAACCTGGCAAAAAAGAGAGTTAGATCGCGCCCTTGTTTCTTTGTAATTTTGGGATCATTCCTCTTCTTGAACGAATTTTCTTTGTATATAGAGATAAACCTCTCATATAGTATCATGAGACCAGATTCCAATCCTCTTCAATCTCTCCGAGATCATGTCCTCTGGGGCTATCAAATCTGTTTACTCAAAACGCTGTGCTCGCAAATCCCGCCAGTTGCCAATTGTTTCTCAACCTCGGAGAGAAATTTGTGTGTTATGCGTGCATGTATGTATGTATGTATGTTCCGATTGTATACCGAATAAATGAGAATCGTTTAATTTATCTAGTTATTTTAATTGTTCTGATTATTTCCTAATTATTTAATTGATAGTTTAAATATTGTTTTGTATAATAGTATTATAGTCAAATTACGTGAGTTATAAAAGGAGGTGTCTTTATGAATCCACCTGGTGGGTCTAGTGTGAGTGTAGGGATGAACCCTTCCAATTCAGATTCTAATCCAACACCCAAAACTACCTCTTCTCCATTGGCACCTTTTGGCACTTTGAACTGGATGTTCGATGAAGCTGGTAAAATGCTGGAATCTGTTGAGGTGAAAGTTGTCGACAACAATGATCCTAGCCAAAAAGTTGGTGAATTTACTTTCTACCCGAACATTGGTAAGGGCAAACCCTACGCAGAGATGTTAGTGCAACTTCCTGACAACCCCGGCAGATATTGCAAGATAATAGTTTGTTTGAGAAAGACTGAAGAAAATTGCGATCTAACTGCTGGAAACAGGCTAGCTTATGCATTCACACAGAATATCGATAAAGAGATGAATTTTAGTGCCTATACCGACGAATGTGGAAAGTTCTCTGGAACGACCGCAAAGGTTTCTGCTAGAATTGCCCAGCTTGCGGCTGATACCCCGGGGTTTAGTAGCATGAAGTATTCCAGCACTGTGGTTAGTGCGTTTGATGTTTCTGGTGGTGGTAGTCTGAACTTTTTTGCTACAAAGCAGGCTGTTGGTCTTGAGGTAAATACAAAGCTGAATGGGCACGTTGTAGGTTTCAAGGTAAATGACATCCAAGGTTACAATCTTAGCGAAGCCAACAACTTTGTAATCTCCGGTCCAATTTATACATCTGAAACGAGACATGCTGAGCAATTGGCCATTGCGGACTTGTTTGCAAGGATTTGGATGCCAGTGCCACTAGAAGAATCGAAACCTGTTCCAGGTTTAGTTAGTGTAGATCTTCCATCTAACGGTCCGGATCCGACTGTGACTATTGATCCCAAGGATCTTGGTCCAGGTGCTACCCTATCCACAGGAGGCTCGAGTTTGCCTGGGTCGGGGACCATATCATCAAGGGCTAGTTTCAGTTCTACAACAACAAGCAGTGTGAAACTTGGTGATGATGATGATGATGATGATGATGATGATGATGATGTTGATGATGATGGCTCGCCTGATATTGGGGATGGGGATGTTGTTATTTTTAAGCCTGTATCAACCGGAACATCGACATTACTGCAACCTAGTAGATCAGTTAGTCTGAATGATGGCCCCGCAAACGCTAATAAGAAAAAAAAGGCTAAAAGGCACAACAGCACGTAGTAATTTGAAGTAAAATTTATAAGGAGTTTTTATGTCAAGTTCTAATCCAATTCCTTTGGTCCCAACAGGCCAGATCCCTAGTGGAGATAACCATCAAGATACGTACAATGATTTTAACATTACCGAAAAAGAGGGTGGGGGGCTGGTTGCGACAAAGACAATCGAAGATGGAGCTGGTCATCGTTATACTTTGAGAGTGAATTCTCACTCAACGACCCTTGATGAAAAATTCAAAAAGGCATTGGATAGATTTGGCGTTGATGCGTGTAAAAGACTTGCCGAAGTAGCCACATTAATGAAAGAGAGGCCAGAAGGGGCTACGCATGAGGAGCACAAATGGAAGCGACTGGAGATTTCATCAGATGGCACGAGAGTTAGGAAAGTTTATGATATCGAAGGCAAACCCCATTCTGATGTTAGCGAGGAACATTATCAAGAGAAAAAGGCGAGGGCTAAGACCGAAAATTCTAAAAACTCTGGAAAGCTAGAAAAATATGAGGCCAGATTAGGGCATATGTCTGTTATTAGGGAGATTTTTCAGGGAGGAGGGGGTTCGCATTCCGATGGCGAAGAGCTTATAGAGTCCGTATCATTAACTCATGCAAATGGAATTGTACAACCTAGTGGTATAGAGAACGACACAAAAAGTGATTTATTAAAAGATTTACAAAAAAAAATAGAAGAGCTTGAAAGAAAGCTAGCAAAGATGAATATACGAAGCGCACAAAAAACCAAAGGTCAACCGGCTGTAAAAGACGACCAATCACAGCAACGAATTCTATTTCTAACGGAACAACTGGCCCGCTTGGAGGAACAGTTACGCCAACTCCAAGGACAACAAAAGGGTGGGCTTAATACAAATCGTGCGTCAGATGAGAGTCGGGCTGCTGCGATGCAACAAATTAGCGATTTATTTGGAAAAATAGCAGTACTTGAAAGTCAGCTAGCAGCGATGAAGGCAGCACGTACAGCTGTACCGGATACACAGAAAGGGGAAACTGTAGGGGCATTGGAACAAAAGATAGGTCAATTCCAAGCACAGGTCTCTCAATTGGAGAATGAACTTCAAACATCACGAAGCGTTTTAAAAGACAATGGGGGACTGGTTGCTAAAAACGCCGAATTGCAGCATCAAATTGAAAAGCTAGAGGTAGCATTTGCAAGCTTGAAAGCACAACAACAAAAACTCGGGCTACTACCAAATGGGTCTGCTATAGGCAAATCACTGGCTCAAACACCATCAATCGAAGAATTAGGGCTTGCTGATAATGGTTCCTCGATAGTGAGAAAAAAACCTAACGAAACGATAAGTAAATGTTTTTCCCCTATAAGCAGAACATTCCAAAAGGCGGAAGAATCCGAGCAGACTCGAAAACATAAAGATGAAGTGGCGCGTCGTAAACAGGAGGACCAAGTCCGGCTGGCTAAGCATGCAAAACGCGGGGGCACGGTATGGGGACTCGTAAATAGTCACGAAGAAAAGATCGCACAGCATCAAGCGCCTTGGACAAAAAAGGATGAAGATCTACTAAATAACTAATTCAGATCTGGGATAGAATCAAGTGCTTAAACGCTATTTTTTTTTGCAGTTGCGACAAACTCGCCCGCACCCCGCTTCGGGGGTGCAATATATTAATAAAGATTACCCAGGGCTGCGCAGGCTTGCCCCATACTTGTACCCACATCTTTTTATGAGGTACGTAACATACTTTGCTTTAGCA
>JBAWVE010000206.1:0-3676 GCA_037147435.1 Parachlamydiaceae bacterium | reverse complement strand
GAAGCCTGGGAACCATCCAAACAAACGATCGAGTCCCGGAGGGCCGACACAAAACTTCGCCACCGATTATTTTCAAGAGGCATGTTTTTTGACCGAAAAGGTGATCAAGGCCTTGTGGGTAACGACAAGCCTCAGAGCGGCGACAAGTCGCGCGCGCTCCAAAAGATTAAAGATTTGGCTAGTAGTTTAATTTCGTACTTGCTGGTTAAATTTGCGTGATATATAAGCACACCTAAAGAGAACCAAAGGAAACTGACATGTCCAAGACACTTACCTTGCTCATTGGGTTGTTGATTGTTATTGCGGGGATTCTCATGTTCAGGAATTACTCTCAACATGCCCCAAGTAGTGAACCTCTGCCTCTTGCAACAATGCCTGGAAATGAAAAAAATAGCAATTGGCGCGAGTTTATTTCGATTTCAGGGCATTTCAAAGTTATGCTTCCCGTGATGCCTCAGCATGTTTCCGACCGTATTCTCGATCCAAATACCAAGGAATTGCGTAAATACGAGACATTTATCGCTGCCAGCGATGGGGGCGAGGCCTTCATGATCAGTGCCATTACATTTACCCATAGCGTCGAAGAGGAAAAGGGAGGGGACTCGCTTAAGGCTGTCATCAATGATGTAGTGGCTAGGAATAAAATCAACAAACTGAATGCTATGAGTCAAGGAAGATTGCGTACATTTCAGACTTTTGATTTTTCCATTTCCAGCGGCGACCGGCAGATTGAAGGGAAGGTCTTTGCCAAAGGGAGTACCGTCTACCTCTTAAGCATGATCAATCTAAGCGATCGTTTTAATTCACACGATTTTGATACCTTTGTGAACTCTTTTGAAATTACATCCGGAAAACCACAATGAGAGTTTGTATGTCAGTTTTATCCCGCATTGCACTATTCCTGTTTTTTGCAGCCCCGTTGTCGCTTTCAGCAGCAGGTTCCTCTTTTGGTAATGCTTCCTCAGTTCCAGGTGGAACATCAAAACCTGGAGGGACACCTCCATCAACCATTAGCCGTCCAGCACCATCGACACCAGCGCCGGTTCCTCCGCGACCACTCATTCAAAAACCTGCATTACCTGTGATGACAGTACCGTTTGAAATGCCCGGCGTGGTCGGGTGGCAAAATGGAAAATGGGTGGGTTCCGATTTTCTTGGGTATCTCACCACTGATATATCTATCGACGTGGAAATTCTTAAGACAACGAAAGTGATGTCTTCAATTCAAAAAGAAGAATTAGAGTCACTCGTCGTCGCACTCTTCAAAAAAGAGGGGCTTAATCCACAGGCAGATGTCAAAGAAGGGCCTCCCCTGCCATTTCTTCATATCCTTTTAACCATTTATCCAACAGATAAAGATCGCTATGTGATTATATGTGCTCCGCGGCTCTTCGAGCATATCCAGGTCATCCGAAAAGACTTTGTTCCTGCAGGGTTTTGGCAAGGGATCACATGGGAAAGTTTGCAAATGGATCTGGTGAGTTCAGCCCAACTTGACGCTCAGATGAAAGCCGCAGTGGAGAAGGCTGCCACAACATTTATCACGCGGTACTGGCAGTATAACAAGAAAAAAGGCTTGTAAAAAGGGGCGTGTCAGCCCGTAGTTTTTTCAGCGTTGTTGTGTTACCTTCATTTGAACCATGCCGTAAAAAGAAAGGCAGAGCTCAACTGGTCGACCGAAGGTATCCTGCTTATCCTGCCAATCCTGTTATTTTATTTTTTTGACCGAAAACCCTCTTCGTTTAGGTAATTATTGCTTGCTAAATCTTAGGAATAATTCGCCCGCACCATACTTCGTGGGTGCAATTTATGTTTGACAGCGTACATTCACGTTTTCTCTCAGCTTAATGAGCAGTTGCGCAGTTTCGATGGCGATTAAAGCAGCATCGAATCCTTTATTGCCTGACTTTGATCCAGCCCTTTCCAACGCATCCTCAAGAGTATTTGTTGCTAACACTTCAAAAATCAGAGGCAGATTGCACTCTAAAGCAATGTGAGCAATCCCTGAAGCAGCTTGACCGATGACGTGGTCAAAATGCGCCGTGGCTCCGCGAATGACAGCCCCAAGACAGATAATGGCATCATATTTATCAGACAACGCCATTGTTTTAGCGACAAGAGGGATCTCAAAAGCTCCTGGCACCCAGGCAACAGCGATATCTTCGTGGTCTACACCGTGGCGGACCAAACCATCAACAGCACCTGTAAGCAAGCTCTTAGTGACAAGTTCGTTGAACCTGGAGACAACGATGCCAATGCGCAATCCTTTTCCCTGAAAATCACCACTATATTCCTTCATAGCAATTACCTCTACAGATCAAAAGTATGACCCATTTTTTTTTGTTTAGTTTTCAAATAGCCTTTATTTCCCTCATGGATTGATATTAAAGGGACTTTTTCAATGACTTCCAGATCGTAGCCTGCAAGGCCTGTGTATTTGGCTGGATTATTTGTAAGCAGACGTAGTTTTTTTACACCGAGATCAGTCAGGATTTGAGCGCCTATGCCATATTCCCGAGAATCTACCGGCAGTCCAAGGGCTATATTGGCCTCTACGGTGTCTTGCCCCTTATCTTGCAGCTGGTAGGCACGTAATTTATGCGCAAGGCCAATCCCCCTGCCTTCATGCCCGCGGAGGTAGACAAGGACTCCGTGTTTTTCTTCGGCAATACGTTGCATGGCAAGCTTAAGCTGTCCGCCACAGTCGCACCGGAGGGACCCAAAGACATCTCCTGTGAGACACTCTGAGTGGACCCTAACCAGCACATCTGGTTGGTTTTCAATATCTCCCATAACAAGGGCGCAGTGCTCGATACCGTCGATTAGCGAAGTGTACACATAGGCCGTGAATTCGCCAAATTCAGTAGGGATGCGTGCTTGTGATACTCTGGAGATAAGCTTCTCTCTGCAGCGACGATAGCGAACGAGGTCGGCAACGGAGATCAGGCAGAGGTTGTGCTCTGCGGCAAATTTCTTCAGTTCTGGAAGGCGCGCCATGGAGCCATCATCATTGACAACTTCGCATAGAACACCCGCTTCTGTTAATCCAGCGAGACGAGCGAGATCGACAGCCGCTTCTGTGTGGCCTGCGCGCTTCAGGACACCACCAGCGCGGTAGCGCAAAGGGAAAATGTGCCCTGGGCGACGAAAATCGTGTGGACGTGCAGTTTTTGAGATGAGGGCTTTGATTGTTGTGCTTCGATCTGAAGCCGAAACGCCCGTTGTGGTGCCTTGACTGGCGTCGACGGAGACGGTAAAGAGAGTGCGGTGCGTTTCTGTATTGTCAGATACCATGAGGGGAATTTGCAGTTGGTCCAGTCGTTCGCCAGGAAGAGATAAACAAATGATCCCGCTGGTATGTCGAACCATAAAGGCAATAGCTTGCGGGGTGACTTTGTCAGCTGCGATAATGAGGTCACCCTCGTTTTCCCGGTCCTCGTCATCAGCAACAATTACAAATTTTCCCGCTTTTATATCGGCAATAGCACGTTCAATAGTTTCCATGATGTTCACTTCCGTTTCGCCCAAGTGTAACAGGAGAGGAGAATTAAACGCAATGGACGGAGAGGCTGAGAAAAAATTGGCAACCGCCGGGATTTGAGCGTATTTTTTGCCAGATTCGGGCATGGTTCAAAATGGAACTAAAATGGGTAGCACAAAGTAATCAAAAATCTTT
>JBAWVE010000205.1:0-3715 GCA_037147435.1 Parachlamydiaceae bacterium | reverse complement strand
TTCAGGTGATCATGGCCATCCAAAAGTGTTACCTTCATTTGAACCATGCCAAAAATCCTGGGGATTACTAGATTCTCCTCGCCACCAATTTTTCTCACGAGTCTCGTTTTTTGACCGAAAGTTTTTGCTGCAAAGGTGATCAAGGCCAAAGCTTCGACCACTTAAATGCATGAAGGTGGCATGGAATCGTCAACAATGCTGCCAAAAAAATCTCTAATTGTTTCACGGGACTTTGCTATTCCAACATACCCCCTTGCGGAAAAGGGTAGAATGCCTCATACTCCTGTTCCATGGAATTCGTACACACACCGTATCAACCGGGCGAAACAATCGCCGCTGTTGCGACTCCGCCCGGGGAGGGGGGAGTTGCTGTCATCCGCATTTCGGGAAATGAGGCGTTGACCGTGGCTGCTCGCGTTTTTTCTGGACCCGTTCACGACTATGCAACACATACTGTCCATTATGGGAACATCCTGGATGCCCAAGGCCTTCATGTTGATGACGTTTTATTGGTGCCGATGTTAGGGAATCGATCCTATGCAGGGGAAGATACCATCGAAATCCATTGCCACGGCGGCAGCCTCATTACGCGCCGGGTTTTGGACACTGTTCTCCATGCGGGGGCCCGTGCGGCGCGTCCTGGTGAATTTACATTCAAGGCATTTATCAATGGTAAGATTGATTTAGCGCAAGCGGAAGCCGTTCAAGCGTTAATTGGGGCAAGAAATGAGCGCGCATTGGATGCAGCCGAAGAGCAGCTCCAAGGCAAATTATCCCGGACAGTTGGTTCCTTTCAGCGCGACCTGACGCATATTGCTGCGATTTTGGAAGCGTGGGTGGACTTTCCTGAAGAAGGGTTGGAGTTTGCGACGATTGAGGATATTTGTGCCGATTTGGAGCAGATTTGCAAGGGGATTGACACTCTTGCGAGCACATTTCATGATGGACGGATTGTACATGAAGGGATTTCTTTGTGCTTAGTCGGCTCGCCGAATGTTGGTAAGTCGTCCCTTATGAATGCTTTACTGGAAAAAGAGCGGGCCATTGTGTCGCATATTCCGGGAACAACACGCGACGTGTTGGAAGATCATATGCGTCTTAACGGACTGAATTTCAAACTGATGGATACCGCAGGAATTCGCACGACTGATGAAGTGATTGAGCAGGAGGGAATTCGCCGTTCCAAAGAGGCGATGCACAAGGCAGACCTCGTCTTGCTCGTATTGGATGCTTCCCAGGAACTTGGAGAGCACGATCATTGGCTGATTGCTCAGGCGCCTAAGGGAAAAACTATTGTTATTTGGAATAAGGTCGATTTGCCCCATCGGGAGTTACCCAATCTATCTATCCCACATATCGTGATGCTGTCGGCGCGGGAAAAGACGGGGATTGATGGGTTGCATAAAATGATTGATGCCGTCATCTGGAAAGAAGGGCCTCCTTCCCGTGAGGAAGTATTGATCACGAATGTACGTCACCAAGAGGCATTGGTGAATGCTGCCGCCGCTTGTCGTCAGATCATTGTTGGACTTAACACCGGCATCTCACCGGAATTCTTGGCGTTTGACATGCGCCAGACGTTGACTTCACTCGGCACCATCATCGGCACCAATATCACAGAAGATGTCTTATCTGAAATATTTTCTACTTTCTGCATAGGAAAGTAAATGGGGTCTTGCAAGCAAAAAAAGGAGAAGGCTGGGCATATACAGAAAATTCTCAATGCGCTGTATCCAGCGCCTCCGATACCATTAAAGCACAAAGATCATTATACCCTTCTCATCGCTGTTCTGCTCTCGGCTCAATGTACAGATGCGCGCGTCAATACCATTACCCCGCATCTGTTTGCAAAGGCGGATACTCCACAAAAGATGGTTGCGCTGAAAGTGAGTGAGATCGAGGGAATTATCAGATCCTGTGGACTAGCTCCGCGGAAGGCTCAGGCTATCTGGGAATTATCACAGATGTTAATAGACCAGCATGGCGGACAGGTGCCAGCTTCTTTTGAGGCATTGGAAGAGTTGCCGGGAGTCGGGCATAAGACGGCATCTGTAGTGATGTCGCAGGCCTTTAACCAGTCGGCTTTTCCTGTTGATACACATATTTACCGGTGCGCCAAACGGTGGGGTCTTTCTAAGGGGAAAAATGTCGAAAAGGTTGAGGCAGATCTTAAGGGAATTTTTCCGGAGAAGGATTGGAATCGCCTTCATTTGCAAATTATCTACTTTGCTCGTGAGTACTGCCAGGCACGCGGTCATATTTTAGCTAATTGTCCTATTTGCTCAATCATAGGGATTGCAATTAAATGAATAGTTTTACATAAAGAGGTATGAACCTTAGAGTTTGAGCAGGTTCTAAGAGTCAAAAACAATTTAGGAGGTTACCATGTCTCATTGTCATCATGACCACGAAGCGTGTTGCCACGAAGGTCATCACCATGAAGATCATTGTCACGAAGGTCATTGCCACGACCATTCAGAACATTCCTGCTGTTCTCACGAGCATGGAAATGAGTGCCATCACCATGAACGCTATGCTGATGTCTTGTTAGATCTTGCTGATGAAGCCTGGATGGAAGTGTTAAAGGAAAAGATTAAAGAAGAGATCCGTCACGCATCAGGAGATCATCTTAATGAGTTGGCGAAGCTTGTATCATCTTCTAACCATGCGCGTTGGAAAGATAAATTACAGCAGAAACAAGATGTGTGTGAGTTTGAAGGACGGTTGCATGAGTTGCTGTCTAGGCCATCGCCAAAAAAAACAAAAAAGTAGTAAAATGAAAATAACCCGCTTAAATCTCTTGATCCTTTTTTTTGCAACCTTATGTTTTGGGTTTTCGGCTTCCGCTTTGGCAGCCGAGGTTGGAGCCAAGTATAAGAAATGCAATTCTATAGCGGATATCAAGGAGCGGGGAAAACTGTTAGTAGGGATCTATAATGATGATCCCTACTTCAGTTTTATTAATCCGTTGACCTACCAGCTCGAAGGTTTTGATGTTGATGTTGCGCGTGCGATAGCCCAGGAAATCATGGGGAATGCCAATAAGATTGAGTTCGTTATTGTCGATTCAACAGATCGGTTGAATGCACTGGAGCTAGGGCAGGTTGATCTCGTTATCGCCGAACTATCGATGACAGAGAAAAGACGTGCGACTGTAGATTTTTCGGATGTTTATTATGTTGCAGGCCAATCTGTTTTAGTGAACGCCGATAGTTCTTACCAATCCCTGAAGGATTTAAAAGGTAAGCCTGTTGGGGCTTTGGCTGGGTCTACGAATGCGGAGCATCTGCGGAAGGCGTTGCCGGATTCGACATTTGTCTATTTTCAAACCCTATCGTCAGGATTTCAGGCATTAAGGCAGCAACAGATCCAGGCTTTCTGTATCGACGATGTCTTGCTTCTTGCTTTGAGGGATGATTCTAAAAGGGTTTTAAAGGATTACCGATTTATCGGCGGGGAAATTTTATGGGAGAGCTATGGAATTGCCGCCAGAAAAGGGTGTGTTGAGCTAGTGGATGCTGTCAATCAGGCGTTAAAAAAGATCAAAAGCGACGGTCGCTGGCAGCAGATCTACGACGCCAACATCGGGAAAATTTCCCACGTTTCTGCAAGTCCTCCGATGTAGTAGGCTATCAAGACTTACTTGTCGGCCTACTAGTAGGCCGAAGGTATCCTGCTTATCCTACCCATCCTGCCAATCCTGTTATTTTATTTT
>JBAWVE010000204.1:0-3728 GCA_037147435.1 Parachlamydiaceae bacterium | reverse complement strand
CGCGATCTTCGCGTTCAAATATTCAGAGCAGCGTTTCTTTTCGCGGGAACTCCTGGGTATGACTGTGTTCTTTTAAGTTCTGGTGGATCTATGGGCTCGACAAGTCGAGCTATATGAAAGCGGCGATTCATAATCACAAGTCAGCCAACCGGTTAAAGCAGTCCATTTGATCCGCATCTATCACGATTTGTGAAAGCTGATTATACGTAACTGCACCAAATTTGCACTAAAAATCTGAAATATCGTGTACCGAAATTGGATTTGCTCTAAGATAGCGAGTGATATAATGCAGGAGAGTCCGTGCCAGAAATAAGCCGATTTTTCGGAATCGTTGTAAAGATGTTTTCCGATGAACATAATCCCCCGCATTTCCATGCTAACTATGGGGAATACAGAGCCACATTTAGCATTGAAACCGGCCAAATGATTCAAGGTGATATGCCTCCAAACAAGTCTGCACTAGTTACAGCTTGGGCTATAATTCACAGAGAAGACCTAATCAGTAATTGGCAGTGCTTAGAGGCCGGATCCGGAGCACAAAAAATCAATCCATTGCATTAGGAGACTATATGTTACATATCGTAAAGCAAGTCGAATATCTTAATGAGTACAGGTTAAAACTGCTGTTTAACGATGGAAAATCTAAGGTCATTGACTTTGAAGCAAGATTAAAGAACGCCAAAAATATGTTTCTGCCTTTGAAAGATGTTAACTACTTTAAAAAGGTAAAATCTGATGGTACGACTCTTGTCTGGCCAAATGGATTAGATCTTTGTCCTGATGTTTTATATGAAATTGGAGAAGAAGTTCCAAAACAGGAAAAACAAAAACAACCACGGGCAAGGCGCTGCAAAAAGGTCGGTCTTTAAGGTATGCTAGGACGGTTAATTTTGTGTCGGCCCTCCGGGACTCGCTCTTTTTTTTGGATGGTCAACAGAGTTTTTTATGAGCCTTTTATCCAAGATTCAATTTTGAAGACGGGGTTAGACTGGGGATCCTGAGATTCTTCCGAATCCTACTCCAAGCTAATCCCTGGATAATTTATATTTGAGGGTATGACTCAGCAGCTCCCGTTAATAGAATTTTATCGAACGCGAAGATCGCGAAGGAGGCGAAGACTACGCGGAGATTTTCCATAACGAAAAACCTTCGCGTAATCTTCGCCTCCTTCGCGATCTTCGCGTTCAAATATTCAGAGCAGCGTTTCTTTTCGCGGGAACTCCTGGGTATGACTGTGTTCTTTTAAGTTCTGGTGGATCTATGGGCTCGACAAGTCGAGCTATATGAAAGCGGCGACAAGTCGCACGCACTCCAAAGGCTCCCCGCTTCCTAAATCTTATTATCCGGTGATAAATGGCTGTTGAGCTTGAATGAGGGCAAAGCTTGTGTTAAGGGTCTTTGGGGGAATTTTAAATAGTGGCGCCGCTGGAAATAGCGGCAGCCGGACTCGAACCGACGACAGGCGGATTATGATTCCGCTGCTCTACCGACTGAGCTATGCCGCTAAATTTGATAAAAATAGCGGGGGAAGGATTCGAACCTCCGACCTTTGGGTTATGAGCCCAACGAGCTAACCCCTGCTCCACCCCGCGATAACTCAATGACAGGTTACTGTCGAATCGTAGATCTTATCAGAGTTCGGCATTTACAACAACAACAAAAGAAAAAAAAAGATCATTTAACCCTGAGGTGCTATTGGCGAGAGGCTTTCATCTTTTCAATTAACGCGTAAGTTTTCTCTGTTGCACCATGAACATCCGCAGCGAGGCGCAATCCTCCATCCCCAATCACTTTCCGCTTGTCAGGGTTCTCAAAGAGCTGTATCAGCACTTTCTCAAGATCCTCAACATCAACTTGCAGCCCGGAACCATATTCTTTTGCCAAATCCACAAGATCGGGTTGAGTATGCATGTGAGGGCCAAATAGTGCCGGAACTCCATACCATGCGGGCTCGAGGATATTATGCCCTCCAATTTTTGAGCCATAACTGCCGGCAACAATTGCAACATCAGCCAACTGGTAGCATTTGCACAAAAGCCCCATGGCATCGACGAGAATGACAGAAACCTGGCTTTCCTGACTGTTTTTTTGGCTGAGACGTCGAAAGTTGATGTGATTTTTTTGCAAAATACCCGCTACCTCATTAAAACGCTCGGGATGACGTGGCACCAGTACCACCTTAATATTGGGAATTTTTTTCCAAACTTGCGACATAATATTAAGTAGTTGCTCTTCTTCGGGGCTGTGTGACGATCCGATTACAAGGACTTGATCGGACGGTTTAATACCCAATTCATGGCGCCATGCCTTTAGCTGCCCGTCAGGTAGCCTAGGGTGATCGCCATCAAACTTCATATTCCCCGTCACGACGATTTTCTTTGCTGGCACCCCTAACTGTTCAAACCTCTTCTTGTAAAGATTGCTTTGGACTGAAAATGCGTCAATACATGCAAAAAGCCTTTTTGTAAACCAGGGTATCATCATAAAGCGTTTCGCCGATTTTACCGAAATTTTTCCGTTGACCAGGACTACTTTTGCTCCATTTTTCTTGGCCGACTTTAACAGGTTGTACCAGAAATCGGATTCGCAAAGGATCAGAAAATCGGGAGAGACCTGTTTCATGATTGGGTTGATCACCCAACTAAAATCAAAGGGAAGGTACACGTGGTGGTCAGCAGAGACTTTTCGGCAGGCCTCTACATGTCCGGTTTCTGTTGTGGTTGAGAAAATGATCAAAGGGTTGTTAAATCTCGTTTTAATGAGTTTTACCAACGGTGTCACAGCCTTTGTTTCTCCCAAGGAAACAGCGTGGATCCACACAACGGGGCGTCCATCGCGTTTAATTTGGGGGAAGCCGACACCAAACCGTTTTCTTATGGTATTGCGGTATTTTTTTTTAAAAATCCGTCGATACAGAAACAGGGGTGCTGCCAATACGGCTAAGATGATCAGGCCGATTTCATAAAGTAATGCGATAAACATTCTGTCATCCTCAACCGATCTGATAGGTCAATACTTTCCATACCCCATCTTCAAGGAATAGCGTTACCAACTCGTGGGTCGTTGCTTTCCCAGAAAATACCGTTTTATAGAAAATCACCATATAGTCACCCTGAGGAAGCTTGTGGGGATTTTTTGCCGGCCGTTGCTCGATCATCTCTCTGGAGACGACTCTGCCAAGCGACTTTCGCATGTTGCTTAGAAAATTCACCCATTCATCTTTAGGCATGGTCACCTTTGTGACAATAGACAACTCGTTCCAGCTTTCGGGATAATGCCCTTTATCCACTATGCTCAGCCAAGCCAATGATGCTTTTTCGGATGCCTCCATTGCACTACTTTTCACAGTATTTTCGGGAGCTTTCGCAGGATTAGCAAGGAGTGGACAAGCAGAAAACAACACCAAAGAAAAAAGTGCTGCGGATAAACAGTTTTTGAAAAGAAATGACATAGTATGCTCCTTATTTGGTAAAATCGAGTGCCCCACCGCAGTAAACAGTCTCTGCTATTTTTTGACAACTAATACTGCTTCTGGACAGCAACTCCCGCGAATAGAAATTTTATTGAACGCGAAGATCGCGAAGCAATCGAAGGAAACGCGAAGACTTTCTTTAACAGAAAAATCTTCGCGTTTCCGTCGCTTGCTTAGCAATCGAATACTAAAAGTATCGACTTTTTGGCATGGTTCAAAATGGAACGAAAATGGGTAGCACAAAGTAATCAAAAAT
>JBAWVE010000203.1:0-3886 GCA_037147435.1 Parachlamydiaceae bacterium | reverse complement strand
GACGCATTCAAACGTTAAAAAGTCTCCAAAGCGTATCAATGTGCATATCCCGCGACAGTCCTTGCGCTTAGCGTTGCTTGAGCAATTGGGCGACCATGATGCAGTGCAGTGGGGGCACCGCTTAGTTTCTTTTAAACAATGTGAAGGTAAAAGTGTTGAGCTGAGCTTTCAAGTTAACGGAGTGATGAAGAATGCTAAGGCAGATTTGGTGGTGGGTGCCGATGGTGTTCGTAGTGTTGTGCGCAGCTTGTTGATTGGTGAGGATGTGACTCCTTTACGTTACCTGGGTTATATGGTAATTTTGGGTATTTGTTCTTTAGAGGCTCTTAAGGGTCTTAAGAGTTCTTTACTCGACTCCGCCACCGTGTTTCAAACTGTCAATGGCTATGAGCGAATCTACATGATGCCTTACTCGTTAGATTCGGTAATGTGGCAACTTAGTTTCCCCATGCCCGAAGAGGAAGCTAAGGCCTTGAGTGCACAAGGACCTCTGGCGCTTAAAAAAGAGGCGTGTCGTCGAACACAGTGGCATACGCCCATTCCTCAAATTTTATCAGCAACCCTACCGGCACAAATTTCAGGTTATCCTGTGTACGATCGTGAATTACTCAAGTCGGAATTATTGGAAAAAGCTGGGGCATGTACATTAATTGGAGATGCAGCTCACCCGATGAGTCCATTTAAAGGACAAGGTGCAAATCAGGCTCTGTTAGATGCGCTGGCACTGGCTCGTCATATTTCAATAGCGTGTACTCCCCTGTCTAAATGGAGAGAAACAGGATTGCGAGACATTGTACTCACTGACTTTGAAGAAGAAATGTTAGCACGTAGTGCTTCTAAAGTGAAGGATTCAGCTGAGGCGGTGGAACTTTTACATTCCAAAGGTGTGCTTCGTGAAGGTCATGGACCTAAAGAACGGTGTTTACGAGGGAGCAATCTGTAATCAGGCTAGCTTGGATCATTTGATCTCCGTGGAATGCATGTCCTCTGATCCCAGGGCAAGCTTACGCTGCCCTGGGGTTTTTTTGTTAAATCTAGAAATAGCAGTTTAATTTGACTGCAAGATCTAGTACTTAATTAGCCTCTCCAGCCTTATTCAAGAAAGAAACCAGGCTGTCAATGGATCTTCTCCAAAGAGGAATATGCTGAGATTCGTCATGGCTATGGGCCGATGTATCAGGATCTTCTACTCCAGGAACGACCACACTCAGGTCTGGAAATACTTGCTTGAATTGATAGATAAGAGGAAGAGCCCCGCCAATAGGCATTGCCACTGCTCCACCAGGGAAGTTTTCTTTTAATGCTTCGGTATAAGCGCTTGAGAAACGATCTGAAAAATCTGCTTTCCAAGCGAATGCACCTTCTTTAAAAGTAGTCTTAACCGATAAATTAAATACATTTGGTTGGGAGTGGATATGTTTTGCAATAACCTGTGCAACTACCGCAGGGTCTTGACCAGGAAGAACTCGTACACTAATGATGCCGCTAGCATGTGCTTGGATAGAGTTGCCTCCATTCGCTACTCCGCTTTGCATATTTACGACAGTCACAAGCGGCTCCCCGACAACACGCTCATAGACTGATTCACTGCCGTCACCCCTTAACACTACTCCGTCTTTTGCGCCTTGCTCCCGAAGATACGTGCTGTGGTCAATAGAGCCTTTCTTTAACGTCTCCCGTTCTATGTCTGACATCGAAGCATACCCTTCCTGAATTCCTTCGATGCTGCGTGCATCTTGAAGCGACCCTATCAGTTTTCCGAAATGGATTGAAGGATCAGGAATTAATCCTCCAATTCCACTATGAACAGGTTTTTCAAGGGCTTCCACGCTAAGATGCATGTTCATTAGACCGCGTGTGGAGCTTGTGAGAGTCCCCTCGTTGACACTTTTGTTACTGCCATCTAAAATCACCAAAGCGTGTGCATTTAATCGTGCGGCTTCCTGCTTGATTAGTCCTTCCATATTGGCAGAGCCATATTCTTCTTCCCCTTCAAAAAGAATTTTTATGTTAACCGGAAGTGCCTTTCCAGCGTCTTTAAAAACTTGTAAAGCTGTCAAAATACCAATAATGCCGCCTTTATCGTCACTGGAACCTCTTCCATACAAACGCTCATCTCTTTCGACCATCACAAAAGGGTCGCTTTTCCATTTTTCACGATCGACTGGCTGCACATCATAGTGTGCATATAAAAGAATCGTTGGAAGAGCGGTATCGATAATTTTTTCGGCGATGACAAAGGGGGCTGATTCTTTGATTGAAATCAATGTCACAGCAAAATCTAGGGCTTTTAGCTCCGTTTCTGCAAATTGAGCGGCATTGATCAAGTGCTCCATTTTGTAATCGGAATTGTTCGGATTGCTGACCGAAGGAATAGCGACAAATTTCCCAAGTGTTTCAATGGCTTGAGAAAATTGAGCATCGTTTACGTGTAATTGTACTTGTGTTGTCATATGATGTCTCCTTTGTTGTGACGCGTTAAGTTATATTTAAGTTTTTATTTTACGTCAAATCGGTTGGAGATTAAATATTTTATTTGATATACACGTATTTTTGAAGATGAAAAAATTGGCTACTTGTGTTTTGACGATTTTTTCACAGCCTCTACAGGTCAATATCGTATATAAAATTTTGTTATCTGGGATTTTTTCTAATGGCTCGAGATAAAATACTTTTCATCGCTTCTTTTCTTTGCCTGGGTTTACTTGTTGCACTCCTCTTTGGTCGCAGCAAAACTGCCCCTGTGGAAACTGCAAAACCTGTTCAAGTCAATGTCGAGGAAGTCAAAGAAAGAACCAGCATGCTCCCGCTCGCACAGGGCAAGGTAGCCGTTCCTGTCGAGTTAAATAGTCGTGCAGCTGTTGCTCAATTTCTTATCCCCGGATCTTTTGTCGACATCAGATTTACTTCCAAAGTCAACGTGACACCAGAGGTTGTCTCTTTAATCCTTTTAAAGAATATTCGGGTTCTGAACATCGGAAAAGATAGTGCAGGGAAGTTTTATGATGAAAAGGGCGTTCTTTACAAATCCAACACGCCAACGGAAGTCGTCTTGGAGATGACCCCTGAGCAGTCAGAAGTTCTTGCTTATGCCTAATTATCTGGAAATATCACCTTTGAAATTGTGAGAGAAGGGGTTACCCACGAGCATGATAAGCTTGTTGAACAGCTTTTAAAAAGCAAATCGGATGAGAACTTCAATTCAATTCTAGCGACGCATGTGCTTCAATCTCTATTTCCTGGGACTAATGTTAAAGTCGTCGTTACAGGAAAAGGGTATATTGTTACGGGAAAAGTCAATGACAGCGTATTGAGTGATAACATCATTAAGATTTTAAATGTGTTGGCTCCGAATGGAGAGTTTCCTGTCTTAATTCCACAGGGTGGCAATTTAATTGGGACTGTCACTGTAGATTTTAAAAAATTTGGAGTGACGTTAGACTTCACTCCCATTGTCGATCTCAATGGTTTGATTACACTGCACGTCGTTCCGGAAGTGAGTGATATTGATCGAGCCCTTTCTGTCGTATTAAACGGGTTTGTCATTCCAGGTTTGCGGTCGCGGAAAGCAGATACTACTGTGAAGTTGTGGCCAGGTCAATCTTATCTGATAGCGGGGCTCTATCTGGGTCATGAGCAAAACCTTAATGATAATCTCTACGGCCTTAACAGAATCCCTTTTCTTGGCTCACTGTTCGGCTCCAACCGTTATCAAGATGATCGTACGGAGTTGATGATTATTATCACCCCCTACTTAATTCAAAATAATGTCGTGCAAGAATGGTCTTGGGAAGCAGGCAATATTGATGATAATCGTAGGAATGTTGTCTGTCCCATATTTACCAGCAAAATGGCTCTGGTAGCTTGTGAGTGAATTTGGGGTGTT
>JBAWVE010000202.1:0-3895 GCA_037147435.1 Parachlamydiaceae bacterium | reverse complement strand
TTTTGATTACTTTGTGCTACCCATTTTCGTTCCATTTTGAACCATGCCCAAAAAAGAGAATTAAATCGAACCCTTGTTTCTTTGTAATTTTGGAATCATTCGATTTCCTTTAGATCATGTTCTCAGAGCCCCATGCAACAAAGCCGCGAGGCGATGGAACACGGTGGTATATACCATCCATGAGCGTTTAGGCCATAGAAAATCCTTGCCAAATTTCTGGATTAGACATCATATATTTTAACATTTCTTTATAGTTCTCTTCAGTATCATCTTTCAAAATAGTTAGAGGATTTGTACTGACTATAAATTCAGAGTCTTCCGGGGCTAAATCCAAAAATGGACCGCACGTATGAGCTATAGGAAATACAGAAAAACAGCTTGCTTGCCTTTGTATCTTAATTTTAGTGTCTTTTCGTAAGCCCGAAGAAGCTGTTGCGAATTTAAGAAAAATTGCTAAATCCTTCTCTGGGGCTTGTTCTAACCATTTTTTTAACCACCCCATTTTCTGTTCTATTGTTGCGACGTTTTCTTTTACATCAGTGCTAATTTCAATACTCCTTATCAATACGGCACGATCCACCGTACCCTGAACTTCTAGACTGAAATCATCGGGACTCACACGCATTAGACTCAACCAACAGGACTCTTTGTTCGAATTTTGGGTGATTCCCTCAGCAATGCCCTGAGCAATGGCATGAGCAGGAACCAAGCGGCGATCTAAATCTTTTCTGCCGACGAGAATGGCTTGCTGTAAAAAACTTCTAAAACCGTTCCAATCCTTTCTAGCTAGGTTTATCTTGTCTGTATTGATATTAGCGGTTCCATCACTATATTTTCCCGCGTTCTTTTGAAGCTTTTGGTCAGGTTCACTCCCATCGAGAGGATAGTTTACAAGATTTAAAGCGGTAAGGGCTGCATCCGTAATGTCCTGATCGCTTAAACCACCAGGATTTATGTTGTTTAGGACATTCATTGCCTTTTTTAATACGGCATCCTCATCAGTTAATATACCGTTGATCATTTTGATTTTTCCTGCTGAAGTTAGCCTGGCAAAAGGTTTACCGATTGCCTCATAACTCAGACTGAGAATGGAACCAAACAAACAGGGATCAAAATGTAGGCCTATAGAATACCTTTCAATAAACTTGGATCCAGAAACTGGTTTGGATTGGTAACAATACCCTATGATTTTTCCTATTGCCCGATAGACCTCCATCTCCTCATCGCTTGGCTTCCCGTCCTCGCTTTGTGTGATAGGTAATTTCAAAGGTGCATCAGACACACCGGTTGATGAACAGCACGATGCTGACGAGCAAAATGATTCAAAAATACCATTCAGAAAGTCTTTGCTAAGTCCTCCATAATCCAAACCCTCTTCGTTTATAAATGTCACGAGGAGTGGTACTCCAGGCTCCAATAGCTTAGCCAATTCCATGATATAGAATTTTGGAATCAATTTCATCCCTTCACGAGGCAAGCTTACACAAATGGAAGAGATTGTTCGTGCAAAACGTTTTTCAAATCTAGAAGATTCTATTAGAACCTGCTCCAACAACAGCTTGGCCTGCTCTTGACAAACTGTGCCCGCTGCTAACTTAGTTAACAAGGGAATAGATGCGATCGGGTGTTGTGTAAGAAAGGACATCTCATTCGAAGACCTTGGTTGCGATAAAAATCCCATTACAAATTGATGAGACCCTGCTCTCTCCGCTAAAAAATTTAAGATAGGAACTATATTTTCTGTCGGACGAAGTGAACTATGTTTCTGCCATGTGGTAGAGTTTTCTTTAGCAAAAAATTTGACCAGCCATTCCTCATAGTAGGTATGATTAATTAACACATTAATTAGAGGGATTTTTTTTTCTACGTTCAACCCCACCTTTTCTATTATAAATAACAAATCGTCATTTGTTAGCCCATTTTTCCCTGCTAATTGTTTCAATACTGGAAGGTATTTAATAAAATGTTGCTCCAAGAAGGTTTTCCCGTCTACGTTTTTCTTGTATAAAAACTTCACTACAAAATTTTGACACTTCACATCCCCCTTAGCCAATTCTTCCAATAGCGGAAGGCACTCAATAGGAACTCGATCTAAGAGGGTTCCTGTATCTTGGGTAGCAGAGCCTTCTTTAGATAAAAACTCCATCACAAAGTCAGCATAATCCGCTTCACTAGCCAACTGTTTTAAGACCGGAAGACACTCAACAGGATGCTGATCTAGGAAAGTTTTTCCCGGAGCGGTAGGATCAATTGTAGCTAAAAACTCCTTTACAAAACCATGCTGGCTAGTATCTTTGGCTAACTGTGCTAAGATGGGAAGACTCTCAATAGGATAGTCATTTAGGAGGGGGACTAGTGCATCCGCTTGTGCACCGGACTCCCAGGCAACAGACAGAACTGGAAGGATATCTTTTTTCTTGTCTTCATCCCATATGTTTATCCTTCTATCACTAACGTCGGATTTCCCATTATAGTCGGGGTGATTCCAAAGGGATGGTTCCAAAAACGCAGACACCAAGGATTCCATTAAGTCAGGAGTCAAAAGCGGAGCTAGTTTTTTGGGGTGTTCTTTGGCTAGAATTTCCAAAACAGGAATTCCACAAGCCAAATGTGGATCTCGCTGAGAATCACCGTTATTCAGTATCTTACCAAGAAATTTCACAACCGAATCTGGACTTGACTTTGCTATATCTCGCAAAAATTCAAAAGGCACCTTGAGTTTATCAAAATCATTTTTATTTTCAATTTTGTTATTGAATTCTGCAGATTTCCCATTTTTTAATATCAAACTAAAAATTTCAACAAATTTTTCTGGATTTTTTTTTGCTAACCGTTCAAAACATGGAATCGCTTGTGTAAAATATGTGTTTTCAAGGTTCCAATTTTTACCAGAAATACAAACCCATAGCAAATATTTAAGGTTTTTAATATTTATCGATTCCATTTCGATATGTGGTAAAAGTTTAGATAATAACTCTTCACGGACATTATCTGACAGTGCGTAATTTCCTATATAACTTTTAAGGGTTCCCAAATCTCCCAGGAGCACTCTCTCAATTTCCCTATCGCGACGGGGGACAGTTGATCGGAAAATGCCTCCAATTGCCCGCATGACCCGCCCCCCTCTGCTGTCGGTGGCTTCACTCAACTTCCGTAGCACTTTTGAAAAAATATAGCTGCTTTTAAAGAATTCTGGATTATTTAGATTCACATCATCAATCCAATTTTTTAGCACCAGTAAAAGTCTTTTATCATTGGTTTTGAGATCTCGAATTTTTTTTTCAATTTCTTTTCCTCTACCAGCACCTACCAGCGATCTAAAAATTTCTTCGCCTTGTTCCTGGCCACTGTCAATTGGGTTCATACTATCACCATCCATTGAACATACACGTCATAAAACACTTATGGAGTGAAATGCCTCCACTGGTAGTCAAATTTGCGTATTTATCGTCAAACTGGCATCTCCATCCCGCAAATCAACTTAATATTTATTATAAACAACTATTTTATTACAATCAATAAATAAAACTAAGTAGAAGTAATAGTATTAAATTTAAATAATAAAATGAGTAATTAACTAAGACATACTAATTACCCTGCTTATCCTACCCATCCAGCCAATCCTGTTATTTTATTTTTTCTCTTTTTTCGGCATGGTTCAAAATGAGGCTCTTTTGGGTAACACAACAGAGGTTATTTCTGGAGAATATCTTATGTTCCTGGAAGGGATTGGGGCGTGACTTTGTGTCGGCCCTCCGGGACTCGATCGTTTGTTTGGATGGTTCCCAGGCTTCACTCGCTCCTCCGGAGCATCGTCTCAGCCTGGGCTAAAAACTATCAACCCTTCGGCTTTAACGTGATCATTAAATCGTGATTCCAGAAAAAACATTTCTAC